>JAIPGP010000138.1 GCA_021735645.1 Candidatus Cloacimonadota bacterium | reverse complement strand
CGGCTTACTTACCGATTCAAAGAGCTTTGATTATTCCATTACTGGAGATAACCATCTTTTTCACTTCCGGCTGAACAGAAAATTAACCGGACTGGACTTTCACCAGTTAGAGGCACACCACTTCGTGACGCACCGGATGCCACTGATTACGCTGATCAGCCCGGATAATGTAATGTAAGATTTTTTTTTACCACAGAGGCACAGAGAACGCAGAGGAATGTAATGTGAGAGTATTTAACCGCGAAAGCCGCTAAAACCGCGAAAAAGTAATGTAAAGACTAAGGCAAGCCAGGGATGTAGATCAAACTTTCCAGTTTGATGGAAATAAAGTCTTAATCCGGATTAAGCTACGATTGTAAAGTAAAGACTAAGGCAAGCCAGGGATGTAGATCAAACTTTCCAGTTTGATGGAAATAAAGTCTTAATCCGGGAGGATTAAGCTACAATTGTGATGCCCCTTCAGGTCATTTTTGAAGTCAGTAAATATAATAATTTCTGGGGGATACTAGAGGAGATATGATAAAGTTATTGACATCTGAGAAGGGCATTTTGTATTGCTGATTAGATCAGTATAAAGAGAAAAATAGAAAAAAGAGGGATGCTTTGAAAAAGAATTTCTTATTGATTTTATTATTGTTACTGCTATCAGTAGTACTTTTTGGTTCGGAAAAATTACAGATAAGCCTCTGGCATCAGATGGAACCGAGTAAAGAACCATTATTAAAGGATTTGATCGCTGAATTTGAGTCTGAGAATCCGGGAATTGAAGTTAATGTGCTGCATAAAGGGACAGAGGAATTGCGGACAGGTTTTCAGACAGTGGCAGCTTTTACCAATACTGCTCCGGAGCTGGTATATGGACCTTCGGACAATCTGGGAGCGTTTGAAGTGATGAAGCTTTCTGACCGCAATGACGAAAGTATTATTGCTCCTCTGGAGAATATTTTTTCAGAAGAATATCTGGATAACTTTATGGAGCAGGCGAAGTTTCTTTATCAGGGTCATATTTATATGCTGGCAGATAGATTAGGTAACCATTTATCCTTATGCTGCAATATGAAGCTTTTTAGAGAAGTGGGACTGGATAGACCACCGGAGACCTTGAGTGAGCTGCTGGAATATGGCAAAAAGTTGACTCGTGATCTGGATGGTGATGGAACTATTGACCAGTGGGGACTAGTGTGGAATTATAATGAGCCATTCTGGTATGTGCCCTTTTTCGGGGGTTATGGGGGAGAGGTATTTGATGAGAATAACGAACCTCAATTAGATAGTCAGGCGGCAATAGACGCCTTTCAACTGATCGTGGATATGCGTAATAAGTATAAGATAATCCCGGAAGAATGCGATTATAATATTGCAGACAACAAATTCAAGCAGGGCAGAGCAGCTATGCTGATCAATGGCGACTGGAGCTGGAATGATTATATAAAGTCTGATAAAGTAGATTTTCAATTAGCTCCGCTTCCGATCATCGAGAAAACCGGTGAGTATTGCAAGCCGATGATCTCGGCAACCGGGTATTCGATAAGTGCCCGGGCAAAGGGTGAAAAGCTGGCAGCCGCTAAGAAATTATTGCAGTATCTGGTTTCAGAAGATGCCCAGAAACGTTTTGCTGTCCAGCATAAATCATTCCCATCATTAAAGACTCTGCAAACTGATCCCTTGTTTACAGAAGATAAAGTGCTGCAGGTATCTGCCAGACAGATCGAAGTAGGTGTGCCTATGCCGGTGATCCCGGAGATGAGAGCTGCCTGGGATGCGATGCGTCCCGCTTTGCAGAATGTGGTGGCTGGAGCAATGACCCCTACAGAAGGAGCTGCCTACCAGCAGAAACTGGTAAAAGAAAAGATAAACAGCATGTATGAAGATGCCGGACTTGTAGTGACTACTGGTGAGAAAGTAACAAAGGCGGTTTTATATATACTGGGAATAGTACTGGGAATCTATCTTTGCTATATATTCATTTTTAAGTTTCTGAAGGTGTTATTGAACAATCCTAATTCTGTGATCACGCGAAATAACCGCTTTGCTGTATTTATGGTGATGCCGGCAGCAGTTCTGATGTTTGGCGTAGTACTGTATCCTTTTATATATAATATAATAATTTCATTTTCCAATATGAGCATGACCAATATTCATTCCTGGAGAGTGATAGGTTTGGGACAGTATCTGAAAGTGCTTAGTGAAGCGATATTTTATTCTACTTTATGGAAAACAGTTGTCTGGACAACAGTAAATGTATTTTTCCATGTAGTATTAGGTGTATTTCTGGCAGTGATCTTAAACCGGAAACTGTGGGGAAAGGCAATTTTTAGAGTGATCTTGATCCTGCCGTGGGCGATACCTCAATATATAGTAGCCCTCACTTGGCGAGGTATGTTCATGCAGGATTCCGGAGCAATAAATCTGCTTTTAAGCCGTTTTGGAGTGGATGCCATTAACTGGCTGAGTGATCCTACTCTGGCATTTATAGCTTGTATTATCACTAATGTCTGGCTGGGAGTTCCCTTTATGATGATGATAGCTTTGGGCGGTTTGCAATCTATACCTCATGAATTGTATGAAGCTGCGCGGATAGATGGAGCAGGCAGATGGGAGCAGTTTAAGCGGATCACACTTCCGCTCTTGAAACCGGTAATGGTGCCGGCGGTGACCCTAGGAATTGTGTGGACATTTAATAATCTGAATGTGATGTGGCTGATATCAAATGGCGGAGAACCGGCAGACAGTACGCATATATTGGTAACTTATGTATATAGGGCAGCATTTAATTTATATCGTTATGGCTATGCCGCAGCCTTCAGTATGATAATCTTTGTCATTCTGGCAATATTCAGTATCACGTTTATGAATAGATCAAAAGTAGCGGAAAAGGCATAGGGGGGGAAAGATGAATAGCAAAAGTAATATTTATGAATTGGCTTTGATCTATCTGATTTTGATTGTATTTGCAGTATTATCATTATATCCGGTATTGCGGGTATTGACAATATCGTTGCGACCCGGGAATAATCTATTAACAGAATCGCTGTCGATTATTCCCAAGGATGCTTCTTTTGAAAATTATGTAAAATTATTCCAAGCCAAACCTTTTTTGCTCTGGCTCAGGAACAGTTTTCTGGTAACGGCAATGGTGACTATTCTGGGAGTTGTGCTGGCATCCACAGCCGGCTATGCCTTCTCACGCTACGAATTTCCGGGCAGGAAAGCTGGGCTGATGTCACTTCTGGTCACCCAGATGTTTCCCGCCACCATGCTGCTTTTACCTTTATATATAATGATAGCAAAACTTCATCTGGTGAATTCCATGCTGGGACTGGTGGTGATGTATAGTGCCACAGCTTTGCCCTTCTGTATCTGGATGATGAAGGGATATTATGATACAATACCCTTTAGTCTGGAGGAATCTGCCTTAGTGGATGGTGCTGGCAGGTTCAGAGCGTTTTCTACAATAATCCTGCCTTTGGCAGCTCCGGCACTGGTGATAACTGCTTTATTTTCCTTTATGAGTGCCTGGAATGAATATATCGTGGCAGCACAGGTGATGCTGGATGATAAATTATTTACCCTGCCGGTAGGACTGAAGAGTTTGCAGGGCAATATGTCAACCGAGTGGGGAATGTATGCAGCAGGTTCACTTTTAGTGAGTATTCCGGTAGTGATACTCTTTTTATCATTAAGCAAGTGGCTGGTATCTGGTTTAACTTTGGGCAGTGTGAAGGGTTAAGAAGTGAGACGTGAGAAGTGAGACATGAGTAGAAGAACTTGCCAGTCAAGTTGTCTTCTCACTTCTCACTACTCAATAAAAATAAGGATGGTAATATGAAGAAATTAATATTTTTGATATTTTTTATACCTTTGCTTTTGCAGGGGGTGACGGGAGCAGATATCTATGACCGTTTCCTTTTAGATGGCATCGGTGGGGAATTCACGGAGGATGAGTATATATTGCGTGATTCCACCGGAGGGAGCCTGGAAAGCGAAACTGACTCTTTCTGGGGAGAATATAACGATATCGGGCAGATTAAAGTAACCTGGGATGCAACTAATTTGTATGTGGCAGTGGATGCCTGTTCCTGGGGAAACAATGTGATACTTTACATAGATATATTTGATGATTACGGTATGCAGGATCAAAGTGATCTAAATACCTGGATGCGAAACTTCAAATTTTATAATTTTAATCCTGATTTCTTTCTGGCAACCTGGGATACAAACACAAATCCGCAATTCTGGAAAGTGAGAGAAGGTCAAACCAGGGTAGCAGATGAGATCAGCAGTGAAGATTATGCTGGTTTTGATACAGGTCAATTAGGGCGCAGTATGGAAGCAATTATTCCCTGGAGCACTTTATATTACAGTGAAGAGCGTAATATGGCAGATTATCCCAGTATCAGAGTAGCCGCCGTGATCACCGCTGGTGGAGATTTTACAAGTGGTCCTGATTGTGCACCGGATAATCTGGGCGGAATGGCACAAGATTCCGGGCAGACTGTGATAATTGATAATTACGCAGAGATATTAATCGATGAAAACCAGGATGGTGCTGCTGATATAGACAGTGTGGAACCCTGGCAAAGGGTGAGTTTTCTGGAAACTCCTCCCATTAAAGCTACTCCACTGGAAATTACAAAAGTGGAATTCCCTGAGGGAAAAGGCTTTAACCGGGATAACGAAGAGCAGATACCCATCAGGTTCTATACTAACAGGTTAACCCAGTATTATATTTATATCTATAATATGGAAGGCAAGCAGGTAGGCACAGCCACTCAGGTAGGAAATGATATTATAGAAAATTATTATGATTTCCAGTGGGATGGATTCAATCTATCGGGGAAACCGGTTCCTTATGGGATTTATATTTTAAGGATATTCTCTGATTCAGGAGAGATCACCCGCAATGAAGCTTTTGCAGTAGTGAAATAAGGAGGGCAGATGAAAAAAATCTTAGTAATTTGTTTTATGATATTCATGCTCTCAGCGCTATGGAGTGATTTCAGTGGTATGAATAATGGGACACGTTCTCTGGGTATGGGAAATGCTTATTCTGCTTTAGCAGAAGGAGTAGAAAGCCTGTATTACAATCCTGCGGGAACTGCAGGATTGGATGATAAAGTAATGGGATTATCATATCAGAATCATTACGGGATATCTGATCTTTTGAATCTGAATATGACAGCAGCTATTCCCTGGAAGCAGAATGTGTATGGCATGGCAATTCAGCAAGTGAATCTGCTGGATGTGTATTATGAGGACATTTTTTATTTGAACATGTCCCGCAGTATTAAACTAAGTTCAGGGAGCTTGAATCTGGGGATAAACGGGAAATATTTTCTGGTTTCCGGTAATGAAGCAGAAGTGAGTCTGGATACTCCTTATGATATTGATATTGGTGCGGTATATATGAACAAGGGCTTTCATCTTGCTTATAGCAGCAGGAATCTGGCGAGATTGGGTGGAGATAAAGATGAGATGGGAAGTTCACAATTGATTGGTATTGCCTTTAAGTGGCAAGACCTTTTGAATCTTACCAGTGATTATGAGATAACAGAAAATGAGAGCTTTTTCCGGTTAGGAATAGAGCTTTGGTTTTATGATACCTTTGCTCCACGGCTGGGATTTGATGATGAATATCTGACTATGGGCTTTGGTTTAAAATCAAACTGGTGGGAATTTAATTTTGGGTTGAAAACACATGAAGAGTTGGGAACAACTTATAGATTTGGTATGACCCTGAAGTATAAAGAGAAGTAATATGAAGAATATAATAAAATGACTATCCGTATAGCTCCGCATAAGTAATTCCGCAAGAATTTGTACAAGCCGTAATTACTCTGTCTAATAACTCATTCTCATGAAATCTCCTATTCAACCTGTAGCAGAATTCATCAAGATATGACTGAAGGT
>JAIPGP010000035.1 GCA_021735645.1 Candidatus Cloacimonadota bacterium | reverse complement strand
ATCCGGTAACAACAGTAGCCTTCAATCTGGCAGAACAAGGAAACGTAAATGTTTCTGTTTATAATATCAAGGGTCAGAAAGTTAGTGAACTAACTAATGACTTCTATGAAGCAGGTCAGCATCAGCTTATCTGGAATGCTGAAGGCAAAGCAAGTGGTGTTTACTTCGTAAGAATGCATACTAATGGAACTACCCAAAATCAGAAGATTATTCTGATGAAATAAATCTCTCTCCTCTTTACTCTAAGAACCGCTCCTCAGGGAGCGGTTCTTTTTTGCCTGCGTAACCAGAGCATCCCTGCTCTGGGTTTTACATTTCGACTCACAAACCTCAACTCACGATTTTAGCCACGGATTTGCACGAATAATGTAATGTAAGAGTAATTAACCACGGACAACAGCACGGACTACACGGAAAAATGTAATGTGAAGATTTTTTCACCGCAGAGAACACATAGGAATTGGTCTTGGTTTTACATTTCGACTCACGACTCACGAACCTCGACTCACGATTTAGTTTTGTTCGCAGTTAAAAAATATACAAAAATAGATAATACAAAGATTGACAGATAGAAGACTCAAAATAAAATAAAAAAAAAGTACATGAGGATAGATTATGAGAATTTTCAACATTTTATTATTATTAATATTAGCAACAAGTATATTTGCATCACCACCACATCCAGTTTTGATTGAATTGCAGACTTCCTTGGGAAATCTACCTGATCCAGAAGGGTTAAGTTTTCAAGCCTGGAGATTAGGACACCCAAACACAATACTCGATTTGAGTAGTACTGATTGCTATTATCCAGCTTTTAATGTGTATTTGCATATAAATTGTGGTTCTTTTGCTGTCTGGAATCCAGGTGATACTCTTCATGTGGAAGTGTTTGATGATCTGGCAGAAGAATGGTTTATGATGGAATATGAGCTTGATGGTGAGAATATCCAGACATTTGATATTGAAAATGGGGGCATGATTCTGGGAGTGAGATTAGATTTGCCGGATGAAACAGGTTTCAGGTATTATGATGGGTTATTATTTGATCTTTCGGCATATATCAGTTATCTCTGGGATGATAATTATATCATTGAAGTGGAAGGAAATGAGCAAATAGAGGTGGAAATTGCTGAAATGGTTTTGCAGTTTTCTGCGGATGGCTCCTGGTTTGGTTCAGAAATGATCTATATCATGGTGGATGATAATTCACGGTCGATTGCAGTTGATTCTTTGACTGTGGAAGTGTATCCTAATCACTCGCCGGTATTTGATTTTCCGGTGGAGGGATTCTTTTTTGCAGAAGATGAGAATCTGAGTATAGAGCTTATGGATTATTCTGGCGATTTTGAAGGAGACAGCCTCAGCTTCAGTATTAGTGGAAATACCGAGATTATTTGTGAATTGACTGGTAGTATGCTGGAATTATCTGCACCCTTGAACTGGAATGGGGAAGAAGTAGTTACATTAACGGCAGAAGATTGGCAATATCGGGAAATAACAGTAGAAAATGTGGAGATCAGCGTGATAGCAGTAAATGATCTGCCGGAATTAACCTTTCCTGAAGTATTGGTATATGATGAGGATGAGGAAATAGTATTATTGATATCTGAGGTTATCTATGATGTGGAAAATGACACTCTGACAATTTCTGCCAATGGTCTGGATAATATTAGTATGCTGATAGCTGATGGACAGATCAGGTTTATTCCTGCTGCAGACTGGTATGGAACCGAGAGTGCTGTGATCAGCGTATTTGACCAGACTGGAACTGTGATGGATAGTATAATGATCACTTATAACCCGGTTAATGATGCACCAGAGATTAATCTACCGGAATATTTCACTTTTGCTGCTGATCTGCCAGAGGAATGGGATATTTCGACCTATATCAATGATGTGGATAATACTGAATTGGCAATAACTGCTGAATCCGAAAATATGAGCATTGAAATAGTAGATTATTTAGTGGAATTTACACCAATAAACTCTTGGCATGGCACAGAAGATGTAGTTTTTACTGTTGATGATGAAACCGCCAGGATAGTTCGCATGGATACTATTACAGTAAACTGTTTTTTGCTGGAAGACAGTATTCTTGAAATAAGCAGTGAGATTGCAGACGATGGTGATTATCTGGAAATAGATCTGAATACAAGTGAAGTCTTTGAGCATTGGTCAGTTTCAACATATCAGATATTTCTGGAATATGATCCTTATTATCTGCAATATTTCGGGCATAGCCTGGAAGGAACTATTGCTTCTGGTGGAATTGTGAATTGTGAAGTAAATGAAGAAACAAATCCTGCCCAGATAGAGATTACATATATGCATTATTTACCGCTGGTTGGTGAAGGTTCAATTTTTAAACTATGGTTTCAGGCAGGATGTTATGGTGAAACAGAGATAGATGGAATCTTCGCTGTTTATAATGGACTGCTGCTTGCTCCACCATTACCGGGCTTAGTAGTGATAAATGATGTAGGGCTTACAAATCATCCCCCACAGGCAATAGCAGGTGATGATATCACCATAGCAGCAGGAGAACAGGTGATTTTAGATGGTTCACAATCCTGGGACCCCGATGGGGGAGAGCTGGAATATTTCTGGGATACTCCCGCTGAAATAATTCTGGATGATGTAAATTCTATTACTCCAGAATTTACAGCACCTGTAGTGGATGAAGATACGCAATATGTTCTGAGTCTGCAGGTAACTGATCCTGAAATGAATAGTCAGTCTGATGAGCTGACCATTACCGTATTATATCAGAATTTCCCGCCATCACTCACTCTGCCGGATAGCTTTGATTTAGAGGAAGATACTGAGTTGTTAGTCGATTTTACGATTTATTCTAATGATCTAAATGGTGATGATCTGCAGATTTACTCTGCTGGCTCAGATAATATTACCATCGGAATTGATGATCTGGAAGTAAGTATTATACCTGATAGTAACTGGTTTGGCAGCGAAATGATCACATTTACAATTTCAGATAATCGCACTCGTCTGGAAGGCATAGATTCACTTCTGGTAAATGTGAGTCCTGTGAATGATCCGCCAGTTCCGGAAGCAGGAGAAGATATCATAATCAGAGATGGAGAATCAGGTACTCTCGATGCAAGTTCTACATATGATATTGACAGTGAAACACTATCATTTTTATGGCAGGCTGGTGATTATGTTACCATAGTTAATGCGGAGTCAGAAATTGCTGAATTTTCAGTTGCTGAGTGTGATAATACTGTTTCAGAAATGATTTATCTTACGGTGGATGATCTTCAGAATAGATTAGTAAGCAGAGACAGTCTTCTAATTACCATCAATGATGATGAGGTGAGAGAATTACAGGCAGTGAACTTATATGATGGTAACATTGAATTATCCTGGCTGGTACCTTCTGCTTATTACCCTGAATTGAATTATAATATTTATTTAGATAGTGTTTTTTATGAAAACACCACTGATACTTTAGCTGTGATAAGCTGTGAAACCGGATTTCACGAATTTGGTGTAGAAGCGGTATATATTGATGGCAGCTCAGATATAATCAGTATCCAGCTTGAAGTTACTAATAATGGTATATCTGAAATACCACTGGTTACTAAACTGAACACAATTTATCCTAATCCCTTTAATCCAGAAACAACTATCGCTTATCAGATTTCAGAAACTGGTAATGTAAACCTGGCAGTTTATAATCTCAAAGGACAGAAAGTGGCAGAACTGGTAAATAGCAGTCAGGAAGCAGGACAGCACAGTGTAGTGTGGAATGCAGCCGGTCAGGCAAGTGGTATTTATTTTGTGAAAATGACTGCAAGTGGAACAGAGCAGATTCAGAAGCTGATTCTGATGAAATAAATCTCTTTCCTCTTTAATCAACGAACCGCCCTTATCAGAGTGATTTATTTTTTTACGTATCCAGAGCATCCCTGCTCTGAGTTTAAGAAATGTAATCAGACCAAGATGGTCAGTGTACGCAGGGGAGCTTCATGTAATCGTAGTCTGGTTGTGGGTAGTGGTGAATTAGTGGACAGTGGACGTAGTGGACATAGTGGACTCAGAGGACGTAGTGGACATAAAAGTGAAACCTGGGCAGCAACTGGTCGCAACCATTGATATGCGAAGGTGCGAAGATTCGAAAGTGCGAAGGTGTGCAGGGAGGGGCTGCGTAACCAGAGCATCCCTGCTCTGAGTAGTATTCACGGTCGCCAGAAGTCTTGTCCTGAGTTCAGTTCAAAACTCCTGCTTAGCTGGGAGGTATTGGTTACATTTCGACTCACGATATTGGTTTTGGTTTTACATTTCCTCTCACGACTCACGAAGATCGTCTCACGATTTTCAAATCCTGCAAAGCCCTTTCGCTAAGTGCGAGTTTCTTCATTTTTTTATCTCTGATCTTTTCCTTAAGCGGTGGCAGAATCCCAAAATTTGCATTCATAGGCTGATAATTCTTCACATCAGTTTGCAGATGACGCCATAATTGTCCGCTGATTGTAGTTTCCGGCAGTTCTTTGAGCCCGGTTGCTATGATCAGGAAACTTAATAAACCTCCAAAGATAGATTCTGTATAACCTTCCAATCCCGTGATCTGTCCTGCAAAATAAAGCTCAGGCAGCGTTGGCAAGTTTAAATCAGAGCTCAGTATTTGGGGCGAATTTATATATGTATTACGATGAATAGAGCCATACCTCAGAAATTCTGCCTGCTGCATGCCGGGTATCAGTCTGAATATCTTTTTCTGTTCAGGATAGCGCAGCATGGTCTGGCAGCCGACCAGGTTATAAGACGAAAAATCCTTATTTTCGGTCCGCAATTGCAATACAGCATAAGGTCTGTCTCCTGCGAGTGTTTCCAGCCCAACCGGTCGCATGACACCAAATCGGAGTGTTTCTGCTCCTCTTCTTGCCAGTTCTTCGATCGGAGTACAATTCTCATAAAACTGGAAGTTTATCTGGGCAAAGAACTCATTTTCAAATTCATGTGCTGTATGTTTTTCTGCTGCATTTAAAGCTTCCACAAACTGGTAGTATTCAGCTTTTGTGAAGGGGCAATTCAAGTAATCAGCTTCACCTTTATCATAGCGTGTTTTGCGATAAACAATGTCATAATCGAGGCTTTCAGCAGAAACAATAGGGGCGATGGCATCAAAGAAATAAAGGTGCTCCTGAGGAAGAAATGGCAATAAGGCTTTCAAAAGAGCATCTGAAGTTAAAGGTCCTGTGGCAATGATCGTCAGATTCTCGGGAAGCTGCGTAACTTCCTGCCTGATCACTTTGATATGTGGATGTTCATTGATAGTAGCAGTTATCAGCTCAGCAAATTTATCACGGTCAATCGCCAGAGCATTTCCTGCAGGGACGGTACATTGGGCAGCCAAAGGCAGCAGCTTGCAGCCCAGCATTTCCATCTCAGCTTTCAGTAAACCGGAAGCTGTAGAAATAAGAGACGATTTCAAAGAATTTGAACAGACAAGCTCGGCAAAATTACCCGTTTCATGTGCTGGAGTAGTTACATCAGGACGCATTTCATAAAGGTTAACCTGCCAGCCTGCATCCGCAAACTGCAGAGCTGCTTCTGAGCCAGCCATTCCGGCTCCAATTATATTTATCTTTTTCATTACAGCCTTACTTTATAGGGCAGAGGGTCTTCTATTCCAGCTTTTTTGAAGGCTTGCAATCTCAATACGCAACTATCACAGGTACCACAGGCAATCTCATTTTCACGATAGCAGCTCCAGGAAAATTCAAAAGGAGCTTTCAGTTCAATTCCTTTGCGAATGATCTCTGGCTTTGTGAGATGTATCACAGGAGTGATAATTTCTATTTTAGTATCATCTGCCGTTCCCAGATTGATTGCCTTCTGAAAGGCATTATAAAAGCTCTCCCGGCAATCAGGATAACCAGAGCTATCTTCTTCAACTGCTCCGATATAAATCTGATCTGCGTGAATCACTTCCGCCCAGGAAACTGCTATCGCCAATAGATGAGCATTCCGGAATGGCACATAGCTGCTGGTTATTTGATCTGTATTTTGGTGATCAGTAACGGCAATATCATCATCAGTAAGGCTGGAACCTCCTATTTGTCGCAGATAGTCAATAGAAGTAACCAAAGTCCCGGCTGGCTGATAATGTATTACCAGCTTATTAAAGCATTCCAGTTCTTTCTGCTGAGTATTCTGTCCATAATTCACATGCAGAAAATATATCTCCTCACATTCCCCGGCAGCAATAGCAGCCGTCACCAGGCTGTCCATTCCGCCTGATAAAAGTATTATTCCTTTCATATCACTCTCTTTGTATCTTTTTAGGATACACGATTTAAGCTGAGCATATTTAGCAAGTATTTTTTTAATGTCTGGCAGGAATCGTATTTATTTCTTGCTTATGATCAGCTAAAATGTGATCCTGGTATCAGGAGATTAATTATGAAAAAGCTATTTATATCATTTGATTATGAAGGAATGGGTGGTGTGTGCAATTGGAAGCAGACAATTGGCAGCAGCCGCTATAATGAATTGATAACGGAGCAGATCAATGCTTTTCTGAAAGGTGTTTATGAGTCAGAGCCTGACGCTGAAGTAGTATTATGCGATTCCCATGGAGATGGTAACAATATAATTTATGAAAAGCTGGTTGGCAATACATATCTGATCAGTGGCTATCCCCGTCAGCTTTATATGATGGAAGGGATAGACCGCAGCTATGACGGAGTGATCTTTATGGGTTACCATGCCCCAATTGGTCAGGCAGGTAATATGGATCACACATATTCATCCAGCAGTTTTTATCAGGTGAGAATCAACGGACAGGAAGTTGCAGAAGCAAATATCAATGCCCTGATAGCCGCACATTTTGGTGTTCCACTGCTGTTTGTTTACACAGATGATGTCGGGAAAGAATGGATGCAGCAAAATCTCTGTACTCAACTAAAATATCTATCCAGCAAAAATATTATCGCCCGATATGCTGCCCAATTCAAGCCTTATCAGCAATTGCTCTCTGAGCTATATCAGACCGGGAAAAGCATCACAGAATATTCGCCCTGCTTACTGGAAGTACCATCACAAATAGTTCTGGAAATAGACCTTGCTGATACCAATATAGGCTATGCTGTCCAGATGATACCCGGTGTGAAAGCAGTTAATCCGCGCAGTATCAGCATAACCTGCCGTAATCCCCTGGAAATGTATCAATACCTCATGACCTGTGTCATGGTCTCTTCAGCTGTAAAGAATTATTACAAATAGCTGCGCATGAAAAAGACCCTTAAGATGGTGGAATGAAAAAATGAAAGGTCACCCAACTAACACCTCCCGGATGGTCTTGACCTCCGGCATGGTTGTCTTCGGAAGCTGGGTGTAATGGTCGCCACCATCCCGGAGGTTTCCAACCATCCGGGAGGTAGCTTGAATTCAGTATATCTCCTGTTCCCACACTTTATCGCTGACGCCATAGCGGATATAGCCTGCTGCTTCTACCAGATCACCGAGTGTCTCGATTTCCGGCAGCCAGTTATCCGGTGCCAGATGCTCCAGATCAAAGCTTAGTTCTACGGCTGCCCTCATCACGATACTTGTCCATAGATGCAGGATACCAGTAGCTTTGCGTATTTTCCTGAAATGATTCTCCAGCCATCTGGTTTGATAAGTCTGCCAGGCAGACAGAAAATCTTTACCTGCCACCTTCCAGTCACAGGACTCACGGGTGGGTGGGGGGGGTAATGGGAGATATTGAAGTTTGGAAAGAGAGGGGAAATAAAGGGATTGACAGTTGAGTGGGGGGGATTGATGATTTGGTTGTAATATAAATATGGGTAATCAAGCGGTTAAATAAGGAGAATTGTATGGAAAATTATGATAGCAGATCAGATCATGAGATGACGATGGGTGAATGGATGCTAACGCTGATAATATCTTCGATACCTTTTGTGGGGATAATATCGCTATTGATGTGGGCATTCAGTCGGAGCACACCGGTGTGTAAAGCGAACTGGGCGAAAGCATGGCTTTTATTACAGGTAATTGGTTATGTTGCGGTAATTCTGATGTGGGGAACCCTGATCAGTGTATTTCAAATGGGCTTATTTGATTAGAATTTTAAATGGGAATTATTCTGGTCAGATAGTAAAATCAGGAGTCCAATCCGCTGAAGGTGACAGCTCCTGGATAAGACAATTCTCAAAGTTATATTTCTCCACCAGTTCTACAGCTGCTTCATATTCTTCCGTATTCAAACTACGGGCAGTTTCAGGATATTTCGCTGCCTGCCAGGTGGGATAGTATTGTGACATCAGGCTGATATAGAGATCATTACCAATATTTTCTGCCAGCCATTGCAGTATGAACTCTGTGCTGTTTGCATCTTCCGGCAGTACCAGCAGCCTCACAGCCAAGCCTTTCCGGGCAATATCATCATCATCCAGCTTGATATGTCCTACCTGACGGAGCATTTCGTTCACTGCTGCGGCAGCTATATCAAAGTAGTTATCTGCCTGTGAATATTTGCTTGCTGCGGTATTAGTGCCATATTTGAAATCTGCCAGAAAGATATCCACCAAGCCTTCCAGACGCTTCAGCATTTCCACATTCTCATAAGAATTGGTATTCCAGACTACTGGGATAGTTAGTCCTTGTTTCCGGGCAAGCAACAGAGCTTCCCGCAATTGCAAACTAAAGTGGGTTGGAGTGACCAGATTGATATTATGCACACCCTCATTTTGTAATTGCAGCATAATATCAGCAGTTTGAGCAATGGAATATTCTTTGCCGTGACCAAGCTGACTGATCAGGTAGTTCTGGCAAAACAGACAGGAAAGATTACAGCCGGAAAAGAAGATCGTGCCGCTGCCCTGCGTTCCGGAAACAAACGGCTCCTCGCCAAAGTGTTTCTGCCAGGTATTGATCTTGAGTTCACTGCCCATGCGGCAAAAGCCCGTTTGCAGATAGCGGTTTACGCCGCATTCGCGCGGACACATCCGGCAATTGAGCAGTTCGCTTATTTCTCCCATGACTCTATTTCCTTACGGGCATCACGCAGGCTGAGAGGGTCAACGTATAAGGTCTTCTGGTTAGTATAGATCACATAGCCAGGAGCACTGCCCCGGGGCTTGCGAACGTAGCGTATCTGCGTATAATCCACTGGCACATTACTTGATTTGGAGGCTTTACTGAAATAAGCTGCTATCCTGCAGCCTAATCGCATCAGGTGTTCCGGGAGTTCTTTCTTTTGCAGATTACGCAGCACCACATGGGTACCCTTGTAGATGCGGGTATGAAACCACCAGTCCTGTGGTCGCCCAATACGCGTAGTTATCAGGTCATTTTCCGTACTGTTCCTGCCGATCAGAAATTGCCAGTTATCATCAATTTCCAGACGGGTTACATTCTCCAGCACCGGATTTTTACCGCTTACATGCTGCAGTTTTTCACCTGGCAGTAATAGATTGAGTTCTGCCAGTTGAGTCAGTTTTCGCTTTATCTCAGCAATTTCTTTTTCTGTGATAGCTATCTGCTCAGCGATCATGATCTTCCCCGTTTTTGCTTTACGATGTTTCCTGAAATAATAATTGATATTCCACTGCACAGATTTATCTGCCTGCAGCTTAACATCGATACTGCTCATCTCAGGGTCATAATAATTAATCAGCGTTATCTGAGTGTTGCCGGCTTTTATCTGCTGCTGGTTTGCCTTCAGCAATTCTCCCATTTGCAGCCATTTGGACTGTTTCTCTGCCTCAGCAAGCTCCGCCTGCAGTTTCAGCAGCTTGCCGGTTTTTTTTTTCTGCTCAGAGATCAATTGTTCCCTGCTGCTGCGTAGATTCTGGTCACTCAGTTTTTGCAGCCAGCCCTCATAATAGCAGGCTTCCAGAAGCTGGTTCATATTATCAAAACCCGCGGCAGAATTCTCTATCACCCGCATGTCTGTGCCAAAACCTACCGGATATTGCACATCCGCCTGTTCATTGATAAATCCCACTGGTGGCGGCTCATATTCCACGGCAGGTAATATTTGTCTCTGCCGGTTTTCTGCCAGACTCACTTTTTTGGCACAATCGATAATTATCTGTTTATTGCCGTCTTTGCGGGTTAAGATAATATTGCCAAATTGAGGGATAAGTTCCAGTATCAGGTGAAATTCCTGTCTGCCCTGAAAGGGATCAGGCTTAGAAAAATTCAGCCGGATAATCCGGTCTGTTTCCGAGCAGGAAATGCTGTCCAGCCGTGCTCTGTTCAGATGCTGGTGCATCATTGCCAGTTCGGGAGCATCTCCCCATTCGATAAGTCCCTGCTGTGTAAAGAAGCAAAAGGGGTCTTGCTGCATGAGGCTGATCTGCAGAAAATTACCCTGACTGAAGGTGATAGCATACTGATCACGCCAGCGGCTGACTGATCTGTAAAAAAGCCCGGGATCATTGTTTTCCCGGGCAAATTGAGCGAGGTATTTATATTGCATTAATTACCATTTAAATTGAGTTTTTCGCCTACGCGGAAGGGCGATTCATGTTTAATCGGTTCACCGTTTTCATCAAAACGCTGCATAGGTCCTATTTCTTTATCATCAGCAAAGGTCGTCTGCATTTTCTTATTACCATTTTCCCAATAGTATTCCCATAGTCCATCCATCTTTCCGGCTTTAAATTGTCCTTTCATCATAGGGCTGCCATTCTCATAGTATTGGGTATATTCCCCGTGGTGCTCGCCATTGCGTGAATAGCCTTCGGTTTTCAATTGACCATTTCGATAGTAATTCAGCCATTTACCATTACCGATACCGGCAGTATAGGGTACATAAGTCCGAACCTGACCATTAGCATAATACTCGATATCCTTTTCCAGATCTGCTCCGGTTTCTGTTTTGATAAATATCTGTTCATGTTTTATGCTGCCATCTTCAAAGCGTTCCATCACCTGGCGTATTTTGGTTACTTCCTCACCATCCTCATCCAGTTCGGTGAATTCTTCACCTTTTTCCTGCTCTTCCTTGCGTTTTCGCATGGCTTCCAGCACGCGTTCTTTTTCTTCACCTTCCAGTTTACGCGTCACTGCTCCAGGCTGGTTCATCATATCAGCATAAGGACCCTGATATTCGATTTGTTGTTCAGGTGCCGGCGGGTTTCCGGAAGCGGTTTCAGGTTCTTCGGATTCCTGTTTTTCTGCAACTTTATTCGCGGAATAATCTTTCACTTTCCTTAGGTCTATTTCCTGCTTCACTTCGCCATTCTCGTAGTAATCAACAACTTTCAGTTTCTTACGCTGGTCTCCCTTCACCTGATAAACTATAACTCTTTTCCAGTTACCATTGTCATATTTTTCCACAACTTCTGATACCTGCTTTGAGCAGCTGCTCAATAACATCAATAAAGCTATGATCAGGGTAACTCTTCGCATTTTGTACTCCTCTTATCCTTTAATTTTCTTTTCTTAAAATCACTTTTTCAATTTAGCTAGGTGTTATGAGTTAGAAATCCAGACCAGAGTGGTCTAGTTACGCATTGCCACCATAACCTGTCAAGTTTCCGACTCACTTCTCACGACTCACGATTAATACTCTTTTCCGTTTTCAAAAATATCCAGACAATAAAAAAACCTACTGCAAATGACAGCAAAGAAATCCAGAGATTGCTGCCCGGCTCCGGCATGATGTTTACTGAGGTATGATATAATTCTCCACCCTGCTCAATCACTTTCTTAAAGGGCCACAATGTATATAAACTAGCGATCATCAATCCGATTAAAAAGGCGATTGTCTGTGAATGAAATTTCTTAAGCAGCATATTCAATAGTCTGGTGAACATGATGATTCCCAATGCCATTCCGATTCCCAGAGCAGCAATAAAGATCAGGTCACGATTATTGATAGCAGTCACCATGTTTTTATACTGACCTAAAAGCAGCATCACAAATGATCCACTGATACCCGGCAGAATCATGGCACTGATTGCCAGGGCTCCACTGAGTGCAGCAAAGATGAGCTGCCAGGCACTGTGAATATCAACCGCTGTCAGCAATTCTGCCTCAGCCTTGATTTCCAGCTTCTGATCATTTAAATGACCAAAGCCGATCGAT
This sequence comes from Candidatus Cloacimonadota bacterium, assembly GCA_021735645.1. Classification (GTDB taxonomy): domain Bacteria; phylum Cloacimonadota; class Cloacimonadia; order Cloacimonadales; family TCS61; genus Stygibacter. The sequence continues at coordinate 22,677 of JAIPGP010000035.1, read as the reverse complement.
AGTGCCAGCAGGAATATTACTCCCGCCATAAACCAGATATATTCGGGCGTTTTGCGTCGCTGCATCATCTTCCAGGGTACGGCTATCGAAGGGATGATCAAGCCAATAAAAAAGGCATAAGTGGAATCGTGCTGCTGTTCCAGAAAGTATTCTATTACCCGGGAAAGCAGGACAATTGAGATGATAGCTCCCAGGAAAATCCGCACTAGAAACCAGAAATCGATGCCTTTAAGTGCAGTTAAGATCCTGCGGGAAAACAGCTCTTTGACAAATTCAATATCAATATTGCCAATTGCATTTATCAGACGCTCATATATCCCCAATATCAAGGCAAAAGTGCCACCGCTGATGCCGGGAATAATATTTGCCACACCGATCAGTAAGCCTTTGATCAAATCTATAATATACTTCATAATATATTACCGCTGCCTTTTAATTATTCTCTTTTAACCAGTCCTGATAACGCTGATGTGCCTGTTTCTTACTGAAATCAGGATAGATAGGACTGATCGAGATATAATTCTCCTGAATCACTGCCGTATCGGCATCTTTATCTTCTGCCCAGACCACGTCACCGGAAATCCAGTAGAGCATATTATTGCGAGGTGCCTTGATCTCCGTGACAAAATTCTCATAATGCCTATGTCCGGGATGAGTGATCTTCACGCCTTTGATAGCGTCAATTTCCACATTCGGAACATTGATATTAAGCACTTCCTCTGGCCGTATCTGATCTGCCAGTCCGGCTTTCAACAGACGGCAGAGATAAGCGGCTGCAGTATCATAACGCACATCAGTGAAGCTGGTTACAGAAACTGCAATTGAACGGTACCCTACAAAACTGGCTTCTATAGCTGCTGCCACCGTTCCCGAATACAAAATATCTTCTGCCATATTCTGTCCCTGATTGATGCCGGAAATCACCAGATCAAAGGCTTCTATTCCAAAAAGGTGATAAGCGATCAAAACACTGTCAGTTGGTTTACCCGCGACTGAATACCTGTTTTCGTTATGCTTAAATAGACGCACAGGTGCGTGCAAAGTTATAGAGTGTGAAGCAGCACTCTGCTGTGTCTGGGGAGCACAATAAGTAATCTCATGACCTGCTTCAGCCAGATGTCTGCCCAATACATTGATCCCTGGAGCGTCGATGCCATCGTCATTTGTCAGTAATATTCTCATTATCTATATCCTTTTTATATTTAATCCTGTTTCGATAATTACTTTTTTATCAACCCACTCCGCAAGTCAATTATTTAATTTACCTGCCCACCAGAACATCCCTTTATGGACACTATGGACATAATTGACAAAATGGACACCATAACCCCGTCCACTATGTTCACCAATAAAAAGCCAATCAGGAAAAACCACTAAGCATGTGAGTGCGGAAAACTAATAAAAACAAGGGGATACCTGTATAAATTTAATTGGTATCCCCACGAAATTAAAATGATAAGTGGTTTCAAAATGCTCTAAAGGTATCAGGATAGTTATTGTATGCGAGCATCCTGCTCTGGGATTTAAATACTTCAAGACCAGGATGGTAGCATACAATGAAGCAGCAATTACATTATGTAAAAAAAAACTCTTAATCCTCCGATGGCTCAACCAGAACAGCCTCTTTTTTTTGATAGGTGCTTATAAAATGCGTAGCATAAGCCTGTTCAATAAAAGGAGTACCTGATTTACTGAATCTCAGTTTTCTCCTTTTTTGCTTACCCCAGCCACAATAAGCGGTAAAAGACGGCTTATAATTTAATTTTTTAGCGTAATCCCTCAAAGTCTTCATAATTAGCGAGAGCTTTTTCAGATTGATCTGACATGCCTGTTCCAGAAAGGCTATTTTCCCCATTCGCCAGCTTTCATGATCTTTTTCCGTTAAATAGCCTAATTCCAGCAGTAAATCTACCGGAGCAATATATTTCTTGTTATACATCAATTGCCCGGCTGTTTTAGTAACTTTGCTCTTTAATTCCTGATTATTCATAATTTTAATTATCTCTCCCGCAGCATTTTTTAAATTTCTTTCCTGATCCGCAGGGGCAGGGATCATTTCTACCTATTTTTTTACCTTCCCGCACATAAGGTTGCCAAGTTTGCATAGGTAGATAATCTTCATCATCAAATTCCTCTTCATCAATATCATCATCTGAACGTGTATCTACAAAATTCTTCATTCTTTTACGATATGAAAGATGTATTTCTTCTGGTTGATACAGCTCGATACCCTCCCACCAATCAGTTGAAATGATTTCTGAATCGAATTTCTGAAAAAAACTAAAATCAGGAACTTTTCCACGAATACCATAAATTACTTCACGGGTTTCCTTAAAGGGATAAAAATCTTCATCAATCAGTTCTTCTTTATATGCCAATTCGATTTCCGGGAATAACTCTGTTGCTTTTGACAGTTTGCAGGCTTCGATCAAATAATTCCAGACATCGCTGGCATTCCTTTCAAGGTTACTAATTAGCATTTTTAGAGTTTCAATAAATTCGGTTTTCTTGATTTCATTAAATTTGAAGAGAATAATTAAGCATTCCAGGAATGAAGCTCTGATAGCTTCTGGTATTTTGCTGTTTAAGATATTTTTTATCAATAAACTGAAATCGCCATTGTAACATGATGCCAGTATCTCACTTAGGTTTATCAAGACAAATTCAAACAGGGTTTCTTCTGAATATACTCCTGAAGTTATAAATCTAATTATCACTGGAAAAGCTGACTTTTCTTGAAACTGTCCCAGAAGATAGCAGGCTAATACTGGTCCAATAAAATCAATATCCTCGCAATCTTGGGGATTTTGAGACGTCCAATCAAGTAATTTAAGCAATTCAGGAATAATGACATCTTTGTTTTTGGCAGCTTTTATCAGTGCGTCTTCAGGATAAGATCCCTGAAAATATGCCAGTTCTTTGATTATTTCTTTGGCATTTTCTGGCATTCCGGCATAAAAACCATGTTCTTCCTGCTTTTTAGAATAACATGACCACCAATTTGTTTCCGCTATCACATCATCAATCAGGGTAGTATATTTTGATGAATAGTTTTTACTAAATCCTGAATTAATGTCATCCATGGTTTCTTCATAAGGCAGATTTACAGTATCGATTAGATTATCTTCGTAAGCCTGCTTGATATTTTCCATTAATTCTTTAATCCCTGCTTTAGCACAAGCATCAATTAAATTGTACCAGAGATATGATTTCTTTCTTACCAAATTCTCAAATACCTTCTGATATTCCCTGATTAATTCTTCCCGGCTGATCATATCATTTTTATACAATATCAAATAGGTGTCAAAAAATGCTATTCGCACAAATTCATCATATTCATCACAAGTAGTAATGAAATTTAAGGTAGCTAATTCACCATTAAATACTGATGCCAGAATGCGAGCGAGAGTTTCTGTTACCAGAACTCCTGTAAAATCATAGGGATTTCCTTTTAATTTGCTAAAAAACTCTGCTATAAAGGGAAAAGCTGATTTTTCCCGAAATAGCGCCAGCAGATAAAAAGCATAAATAAATCCATTGTTACGTTTAGAAACTCGAATATATGAAATATTAGCAATTGATTTCTCGAGTACTTTGATAAGCTCTGGGATTACTTCTTCCTTACGGTCAATAGCCTCGCGCAAGGCTTTTTCAGGATAATATCCTTTAAAATATTCCAACTCTCGTATTATTTCTGTTATTAGCATAATTTTATTCCTTTTAAGCAACATGTTGATTAAATCCCATTTCGTCAATAATATTTCTCAAAATAAAACAATTTTCTCAGGGCAGGCACCTGTAACATAAAGCACAATCTCGCAAAAAGTGGGTACGTGTTTTATTGTTGTGTGGGCTATTTGTGGGAAAAATGGGGGGAAGGGTATAGAACTTATAGGACTTATAGGACCTATAGTAATGTGTGCAGATCAGGATTCACTGGGATTCAGGAGGCGGTAGATCTGGGTGCGGCTGATCTTTGCGAGTCGGGAGGCGGAGGAGATTTTGTTATTAGCGGCTTTGAGTAGTTTTTTAGCGTAAATTTCGTCAAGGTTACCAGTAAATTGACGGCGGTATTCTTTGTAATCATCCCAGTTGAGCGGGATATTATCTTCCAGGGAATAGTTTTTCTGCAGGGCAGAACCTTCAAAGAGATCGAGTGTGAGTTGAGTATCCTGGCAGAGCACCATGGCACGTTCGATGTCATTTTCCAGTTCGCGGATATTGCCCTGCCATTCCTTGTTCTGGAGTAATTGCAATGCCGGGGCAGAGATACCTTTTACTTCTTTGTGGAATCTTTCATTATAGCGGGTGATGAAGTGTTGCACGAGCAGGGGGATATCTTCGCGTCTTTTGGCGAGAGAGGGCAGGTCGATTTTGATAACTTTGAGCCGGTAATAAAGATCTTGTCGGAAAGAGCCGTTTTCGATAGCTTTTTCCAGGGAGCGGTTTGTGGCGGCAATGATGCGCACATCAACCGGGATGATCTTATTGGAGCCGACAGGAGTGAGCTGGCGTTCCTGAATAACGCGGAGCAGTTTCGCCTGCAGAGCCGGGGGCATATCACCGATTTCATCGAGGAAGAGCGTACCGCCTCGGGTAGCTTCAATGAGACCTGTTTTATCACGGTCAGCGCCGGTGAAAGCGCCTTTTACATAGCCAAATAATTCACTTTCGAGGAGATTTTCGGGTATGGCAGCACAATTAAGCGGAGTGAAGGGTTTATCAGGTGCATAGCGTTTGTGCACAGCCCGGGCAACGAGTTCTTTACCAGTACCGGTAGCCCCGGTAATGAGGACATTCACATTATGAGAGGAGACAAGATTTATGAGGTGAAAAATCTTTTGCATGGCAGGACTGTTGCCGATAATGGAGTCATCAAATTTCTGGTCATTTTCGATGAGTTTATCAAGCTGCTGGCGTCTGATATTCTGGATCAGGACAGCTTTTTCAAAGGCGGAGCGACCCTGCACGAGAATAGAAGTGAGCAGCATTTTTTCCTGATCATCAAAATTACGGTTTGACTGGGCATCGGAATAGATAACGCCGTGGATATTATCCTGGAGTATGAGCGGGTAGCAGACGGCAGAGCGAAGTCCTAAGCCGAAAATACTGGAATGGATGTCAAAATCTGTTTCGGACTGCAGGTCAGTGAGGAAGTTGATTTCCTTTTTCTCCAGGGTTTCCAGTAGAATTGTCTGACTCACCTGGATAGACTCCAGGTCAAGAGCTGCGAGGTTTTTATCAAGCCCCTGCATAGGGACAAGTTTGCCTTCCTGCCAGGCAAAGAAGACGGCACGGTCTAGCCGGGCAATGCGGATGATGCCCGAAAGCAGGGCAGCCATGATCTGGCTAAAGTCCACTTTATCATGTATAAGCGAAACCACATCCCAGAGCAGTTGCAGGTGTTCCGGCGTAGTGGAAGTGGAGTTTTGGATGATTTTGGCAAGTGGCTGGAAAGAATAGATAGTAAGCAGTTTATCGATTTCGGCAGCATAAGCTTTATTCTCAAGAGTCAATCCGGCAGCAGCGATCTGAGTAGCATAATTGATATATAAGAGGCAATCGTCCTGGCGTGAGAGCCTCTGGAGCGTTTTCTGGATAGAGTCAGGATTCAGTAGTGAATCAGCAATTTTACGGTAGTGACCATCAGGCAGCAGAGCAGGGATGAGGTGGATATGCTGCATTTTTCTATTTTGCCAGCCATAATAGAAAAGGGACAATAGCAGGTTAGGCGGGTACTCATTCAGATTTTTCTGCAGGAGGTTATCTGCCAGTTGCTGAGCCTGCGGAGGATCAAGGAACTGGAGAATAATCAGGGCATTAGCAGAGAGTTCATGGAGCAGGACGGGATTCTGCAGCAGGTATTTATCAGTGAGGAACTGTTCAATAATAGTGGTAAGCTCATCATTTTCACCTAAGGCAAAACGGGCAGAGATAGCGATGAATTCTGCCTGATAGCGAAAGATTGGTAATTGGATACTCACAGCGTTTTGGGCTGCGTTTCGGGCATAGGAAAGGGCACGCTTCCATTGGGCTTTATGCAGGAAGATGTCTGCCAGATTGATTTCAGCTATCAGATGATAGTTACGGGCAAATTCGCTGGATTCATTATCTTCTGCGAGGCGGATCATTTCCAGATATATCTGACTGGACTGGTTATAGTCATTTTTGAGGTAATGTACCGCTGCTATATTATTAAGGCAGCGGAGCACGGCTTTAGTATTTTTATCTGAGCGGAAGAATTCCAGAGCCTGTTGATGAGCATTCAGGGCATCATCGAGCTGTCCGTTTTCCTGAAAGGCAATAGCGAGATCGGCGGCAATGATGGCAGCTTGAGAGCCTTGAGGCTGAGGGACAAGCTGCTGGTAAAGTGAGATCGCAGTAGCGGGGTCACCCAGTTTACGAGCCAGAAATGCTTTGGCTTTCTGCAGATTAAAATCCAGGTTTTGCCAGCCCAGGCGGGTTTCCAGAAGAGTGATAACCTGCCAGGCAGAAGTGAAATAGCCTTTTTGAGTGAAAATCCGGTATTGCAGATTGGTCTGCTGTAGTGCAGCAGCATTATCCTTTCTGAGAATAGCTATCAGGGCAGCATAAAGATGAAATTCCTGCTGTTCAGCAATGGCTTGATAATTTTGCAGAATATCATCCGGCAGAGGTGACATATTAAAGGAATCAGCGAAGAATTCACTGGCAGTAAGCGTGATGCTGCCTGTTTGAAGAGCAGCAGTAATTTGAGAAAGCCAGTCCGGCTCTAAAAACTCTGCCAGACTGAGCGGGATAGGGTGATTAATAGCCGCAGAGAGGGCAATCAGATCAGTATGTCTGGCAGCAGTTTCGGGCAATAACCGGAAACGCAGCCAGAGTCTGGCACTGGCAATCGAAATGGAGGCATTATCTAAAGGAGTATCCAGATGCGCGGCAGTAGCGAGCAGATAAGAAGAATATTCTGAGTCAGAGAGCAAATGAGCGGGGAAGCTATTATCTATCACTAGTGAGTAAGTATCCGGGCGGTTAAGCATTTGCTGGAAGAAAGGGGAATTCTGCTCATTCCGGATGAGGATAATATTGGCAATATCAGTGGGGAATTCAGTCAGGTCAGTGATATTTTGCAGATCAATATCACTAAGAGACTGGAATTGAGCAAGTATAGCATCCGGTGAAGATGTAAGATCACGATCATTGATCAGGCAGGCAGGTTTGCCGCTGGCTTCTGAGAGCAGCATAATCTGATTGATGATTTTATATGGTTCATCATCAGGGTTAATGATTATATTTTTACGTTGGAAAAGCTGGGATGCCATTTCCTGCTGACTGGGGAAAAGGTAATCCGCAATAATACTGCGGTTCAGAGCGGGAATGACACCTGCCAGGCTGGCAAAGTGCTGCAGGGCTTGAACCACTGATGGTCTTCTGGCAGGATAATAGGAAAGCATTTTCAGGATGAAATCGGGCAGGAATTGCTGCTGTGTCAGCCATTGATTCCAGGCATCTTCGTTAAGCAGGAGTGTCTGCCAGTCCCGGGTAATGAGGTCAGCGGGATGTTTACCCTGAGAAAGATAATAATAGAGGATACCCAGAGCAAAAATATCGCCGGCGAAATTGGAGACATTGTGCCTGATCTTTTCAGGTGAGCTGTATGCTATATTTCCGCGAAATCTGCCGTCATTATAATTATTCGTGGTTGCCAGACCGAGATCGAGCAACCAGGGCGTCTGGTTGCGGATGATAATATTATCAGGTTTCAGGTCATTGAGAACAATACCGGCAGCCTGGATAGTAACAATCTGGTTACAAAGCTGGAAGAAGAAGGTATCAAGTTCTAGAGGGGTGGAGAAATCAGCCTGGGCAGGGGAGTTTCCCGAAATATATTCCATCGCCAGAAAGAGGTTTTCAGGGGAACTGCTGTATTCGATAAACCTGGGTACATTGGCCTGCTGCAAGGTGGAAAGGAAGATGAATTCTCTGCGAGCCTGAGCGGTTTCTGCGGATTTGTATTTTTTGAGTACAACTCCATTTCCGCTGGCATCCTGAGCTAGCCAGGCAGTGGCAAAACTGCCTTCGCCTATCTGTTTAATAATCTGATATTTTTTCATGATGCAACATTTGTGTGGCATAGTTGTAGAGTCAAGTTTTTAGAGTGAGTGTTTTAGAAGTTAATCAGGCTGAAGAAGGCGAAGAAGTGAAGTGTGGTGGCGATGAGGGAGAGAGCGTGGGCATAGGGCTGGTTATTTTTTAAGCCATTCATGCTGCCGATCCAGAAAGAGAGCACATAGAGAATAGCACCTGGTACGAAGAAGAGTTTGAATGCTGGAGTGAAATATTTAAGGCTGATAAGCAGTGCTACTGTGAGGAAAAGCAGAAGAATGAGATCAACAGCGAAATCGACGTCACCGGAGTTTTTAGTATTAAAGAAAAGGTTGAGGATGCCCAGCAAGCCCAATACTGCTGTGATGAGGAATAGTGTCCAGCCCCAGTTTGAATTGAGGACAACGAGCGAGATGGGAATGATGGTGCCAATGATGAAGAGATAGATAGAGCTTTGTTCCATAATACGGAAGATGCGTTTTGCCTTGTAGTGCGTGAGGCTGTGATGAAAGGTGGAAGAGAGATAAAACAAAACGGCAAATCCGCCAAAGATAGAAAAGGAAACAACCTGGGTGGGATTGCCATATAGCGAGGCAAAAACCACCAGAAGCACTAGAGCTGCTATTGCGATCAAAATCCCTATGCCATGAATAACGCTGCTGGCAACTTCCTCTGAGATAGACTGAGGAGGCAGCATTTTTATCCGGTCAAAAAGCCTTTGTCTTGTATTCACTATGAACTCCTTTAGTAATACTTGCAAACCATAATTGCCGATTTACCAAATACTGGCAATGATTTTTATGTGATTCAAAGTAGTGGCAGGCAGGCAGAGAGCCGCAAGTCGGAGAGGAGGTGTCAATTTCTAGTGATAAACTACTGTTTTAAGTACAAATAGGTTGACATTTGCAGGCGGTGTCTAAATTCTGTTTCCCCGAGGATAAATATGAATGTAATAAGAAGTTCGAGTGGATGGATTGAAGTGATAACGGGCAGTATGTTCAGCGGCAAGACAGAAGAACTGATACGTAGAGTGCACCGAACTGAATATGCCCGGCAGAAATGCCAGGTATTCAAACCTGAGATAGATAATCGCTATGAGGTGGAATATATCGTATCTCACAGCCAGATGAAAGCCTCATCAGAGCGAGTGAGCAGCGTAGCAGAGATACGCCGGCTGGTGGAAGCAGATACGGAAGTGGTTGCTATAGATGAAGTACAATTTTTTGGTGATGAGATAGTGGAGCTATGCACAGAACTGGCAGATGCAGGTAAGCGGGTGATAGTAGCCGGGCTGGATCAGGATTACCGCGGTCTTCCCTTTGGGCCTATGCCCACTCTAATGGCAATCGCGGAATATGTGACCAAGAATCTGGCAATCTGCGTGAAATGCGGAAACCCTGCCAACCGGACTCAGCGCTTGAGTGGCGGTACAGATACCGTATTAGTGGGTGCTGCCGATATATATGAAGCCAGGTGCCGTAATTGTCATATAGTAATAGAATCAGACGAGGAGAAGTTTTAATGCAAGAGCCGGGTTTTTTAACCTATTTAATCTACAGGGCAATTGATATTTATACATTTGCCATAATAATCAGAGCAATATTATCATGGTTTTCTTTAAGTCCCAATAATGGGATATACCGATTTTTAATAAGCATTACCGAGCCATTTTTAAGACAGATACGCAGATATTTACCGCGATCGACAGTTGATTTTTCGCCCATAATTGCCATAATATTATTATCAATATTACAAAGAATAATAGTAGGATTATAGGCAAGGAAGATCATGGAGGATAGAATACAACAATCAGTGTCATATATACGCAGTCGGGCAAATATTAAGCAGGAGCTGGGAATAGTATTAGGTACAGGTTTAAATTCGCTGGCAGAGCGTGTAAAAGAGACTGTGGAAATACCTTACGGCGAAATACCGGGGTTCAAAGTATCTACCGCACCATCTCATAAGGGACGTCTGGTGATTGGCCGAGTAGGGAATAAAAGAGTGGTGATGATGCAGGGCAGACTACATTATTATGAAGGATACAGTTTGCCGGAAATCACTTATCCCATCAGGGTGCTGACAGCTTTGGGGATCAATACCCTGATATTGACCAATGCCGCTGGCAGTTTAAACCCTTATTTACTGCCTGGAGACTTAGTAGCGATCAATGATCACATAAATTTTATGGGAAATAATCCCTTGATCGGTGCAAATGAGGAACAATTCGGTGAGAGGTTTCCCAGTCTGCATGACACATATGATGCAGAATTGCGTGGGCAATTGCGGCAGATAGCGGACAGGAATAATTTCAAACTCAGGGAAGGAGTATATATAGCGGTAACAGGACCGAGTTTTGAGACACGGGCGGAGTGCCTAATGATGCGAAACTGGGGGGCAGACCTGGTGGGAATGTCCACAGTGCCGGAAGTGATCGCGGCGATTCATGGCGGGTTGCGGGTGATAGGTTTGTCAGCCGTAACAAATTTCACTAATATATTTCATGGAGCAGCTCATACACAGGCGGAAATTCAGGAGCAGGCAGCAGGAAATACAGCGAAACTGGAAGCAATAATCAAAGAAATAGAACTAAATTCCTAAATAAGAAGGTGAATTATGTCAGAAAAAGTATTATCAGAAAAGAAACTCAAAAAATTTGAGGAGATGATTCTTTCCGAACGCAAAGCCTCGGAAGATTTGATCAGGGAATTGAATGATATGCAGAAGAACAGTATGCGTGAGAGCAGTGGAGATTTATCATCATATTCACTTCATCAGGCAGATATGGGAACGGACACGATCTATGCAGAGAAGCGTGTTTATTATATAAACAGCGAGATAGAAAAACTGCGTAAATTGAATCAAGCCTTGAAGCGGATTTATGATAAAAGCTATGGTCTGTGTCAAATATGCGGCAAGCATATTGCCGAGAAGAGACTATGTGCGATTCCTTATGCCCGTTACTGTATTGATTGCAAAAATGAAGAAGAGAAGCGGAATAAGAAGCGCGGATGAAGAAACAAAAATATTTCCTGATAACCTTGCTGGTGCTTATTCTTGACCAATTGAGCAAGTTTTATATCCGAAGTACCATGTACCCTGGTGAGAACTTGAAGATCACTCCAAAATATCTCTGGATAACTTTTGTGGAAAATACCGGTGCAGCTTTCAGCGTCACATTTGGCAGTGTTGAATTGAACCGGATACTGTTTTCTATCATAGCGGCAATTGCAGTAGTTATTCTGGGTATACTGGTAGTGAAATCCATAAGTAAAGTAGAGGCAGTGAGTCTTTCTCTGGTGATGGGAGGAGCGGCTGGCAATTTGATTGACAGAATCTGGCTGGGTAGAGTAACAGATTTTATAAACTGTGACTTTCCTGATTTTATAATGGAAAGGTGGCCCGTATTTAATGTGGCAGACAGTAGTATAGTAATTGGAGTAAGTATGCTGGTGATATATTATCTTTTTTTTGAGAAGAAGTCAACTCGGCCGGCAGTGAGAGATTAAAAAAGCGAAATAAATCATAAAAATTGGAGGAAAGATGAAAATCTGGAAGTCTTCCAGACTAATTATTTTATTGTTATTAGTGCTTTTACCAGCATTATTACCAGCCGTAACTGTATATGAGATACAATATACTGATGATCCGTCCGGTGATTCACCCCTAAATGGTCAAATCGTGAATGTAAGCGGAATAGTTACTGCCAATGGATATTATTCCTCATCCAACAGTAACCGCTTCTTTATCAGTGACCCCGAGGGAGGAGCCTGGAGCGGAGTGTTCTGCTTCAATTGGGATTATATTGTCGAAATAGGTGATGAGGTGGAATTCACTGCCGAAGTTGATGAATATAATAATTTTACTGAACTCATTAATCTGAATAATCTGACAATATTGAGTTCCGGTAATTCTCTACCAGACCCGATTGAGATCAGCACTGATGATCTGGCATCTAATGAAGCTTATGAAGGGTGCTTTGCGAAAATTAGTTTAGTAGAAGTATCAGCTACACCAAATAATTATGGAGAGTGGTTCGTGGATGATGGCAGTGGTGAGTGTCAGATAGATGATGGAATGTACAGCTATGGAACCGTGCATACAGGAGACGAATTTTATTCTATAATTGGGGCAGTAGATTACAATTTTGGTGAATATGGACTAAATCCCCGCAGTTCAGGAGATTTTATTGCTATGGGTGAGCCCATAATCGCAGACATTAGTATCTTGCCAGCTTTTCCGGTGATAGAAGAGGAAATAGAGGTTCGAGCAAGTATTGTAGACTATGACGGCATCATTACCTCAGCAAATATAGTCTGGCGTGCGATAACAGAAATTACAGGTGACTGGCATACCAGTCAGATGACGCCAATACCCGGTGATATCTATAAATTTACCTTAGATGGATTGCTGGATAGGAATTACTACTATGAATTTACAATTTCCGCAGAAGATGATGATGGAAATGAAGTGGAATCAGATCTGGTAACAGTTACAATAATTGAAGATGGAATAGTACTGAATGATATCAGTATAGTGAATTCTCCCGTTGCCGGTGACAGCCTGCAAGTGGATGCAGTAGTTATTGACCCTTCAATGGCAAATCTGCAGGTCTGGCTTTTATATACCCGGGATTTCAGTGCTGATGAATATCGTGAGCTGATGATAGCAGATAGTGTGGAAAGCAATTTATTCCATGGTGAGATTCCCGGGCAATCAGCAGGGACCAAGCTTTATATCGGGATTTATGCAATGAATGATTCTATGGAAGTATATTATTATGATCAGATAACTTATACTTATCCTGTAAAGTCGCATAAGGCAATATTAAAGGTAGAGCCTCATCCCTTTGATCCTTATCAGCGAGATACCAATCCTGATAATGATACAATGATGATAGAGTTCTTTGCCCAGCGAGGTGATCGGGCGATCATGCGGATATATAATTCAGAAGGCAAGCTGATGCTCACGCCGGAGAATAAAGTGATAACCAGCAATACTGGCTATAATTCCTACGAATGGGATGGCAGAGACAGGAATGGTGAACTGCTTCCCTGGGGCTTGTATATTTGTCACCTGGAAGTCCTGGAAAATGATAGTGGTGATCTTAAAACAGACCAGGTGCCGATTGTGATCGGTGGACCATTGAAATAGGGGGAGATGATGAGAAAGACAATATTTTTGATAATAATTTTTGCACTCAGTCTTAATCTGCTGGCAATATTTAATGATTATGAACCTTCCCCAAGGGCACGGGCAATGGGTGGTGCTTATTATTCCCTGTCCAATGACCCAATGGCAGTATTTTATAATCCAGCTGGACTCTCTCTGGCAGGTAATGGTGTGGCAACTTCCTATAGTCAGCTATTTGGCAATAATTTTCAGGAACTCACGGTATTAGGTTTTTCCTATGAACTTCCTTACAGGCTGGGGACTTTTGGTTTGGGTCTGCAATCCATGGATGTGGATTATCTGGAAGTGAATCTGATGAGCGAAAAGATATATAACCTGAGCCACTCTTTCACGCTTTTAAAGGATATCCACAGTGAGATATATTTAGGATATTCCCTGAATATGTATTCGCTTGATATGGATAGCTTTGGCAGTGAAACTGATCTGGGTATTAATCTGGGAGCTTTAGCAATCCTGCATCAGCGAACCAGGCTGGCATTTACGGTATCGAACCTGAATAATCCGGCTTTTGGCAAGGAAGATGACGAAGAGCTGGCTCAAAAAATGGCAATTGGCATAGCTTATGAACCATATCCGGATGTAGTGACAGCTATAGAGATGAAGAAGACTTATGGCTTAGGCGGAGTAGAAGGTGAGAAGACGGAGCTTCATACAGGTATGGAGTTTAAAATCAATGAATTATTAACTTTACGGGCAGGGTTGAGGACACAGCCGGTATCATATAGTGCTGGAGCCGGAATCCATGCTTATGGTGTTCAGATAGATTATGGTTATAATACGCATGCTGTATTAAGCGGCACGCATCATATAGGGCTTTCCTACAAGTTTTAGGGTAGAAGGAGTTAGGTGTGAAAAAGAAAAATGAAGTTGCTGCCAAGAATGGTAATGTGCTGGTAACAGGTTTTGTCACAGCTTTTTTTGATATAGTGAAGCATTTTATCAATGAATTTGATAATCATCAAAAGGTGCGAAGGATAGATAAATATCAGGAAGGATTACAGAACATGGAGCATTTGATTGTTCGGTTAGAAGACAAACTTGAGCAGAACCGGCGAGATATAGAGGACTTGAAAAACCGGTTGATGTGGGGTAATATAATTATTGTTATTCTGCTGTTGACCAGTCTTTATCATTTATTATTACGCTAAAAAAAATAAGCCCCTGAATTCAGGGGCTTTTTTTATATTAGACAATTAGTGCTCTAATCGTTTTAAGCTTCACTATACGTTCAGATTCTGTAAGCACAAAATCCAGATATATTGTATTTTCCGGCAGAATTTCACGAGCTACTTCATACCATTCAATCACAGTAACTCTTTGTTCTATAAAATCAGGTAAACCAGTCTCGAGAACTTCGTCCAGAGAATCCAGGCGATAGAGGTCAAAATGAGCGATGGGAAATTTTCCTTCATACTCATTCAGCAGGATATAGCTGGGGCTGGACACATATTCTGTGACATCCAGAAAACGGCAGAGACATTGCGTGAAATAGGTTTTTCCGGCACCTAATTCACCGGAAAGTGCCAGAACATCACCACATGAAACCTGACTGGCAATGGTTTCTGCCAGCTGGCTGGTTTTTTGCTTTGTATCCAGTCTGATCACTTTATTCATTTTTTGGGTTTACACACAGCCAGAGGAAGTATCATTTCTTCCATGGAAATACCGCCATGCTGGAAAGTTCCATTGAACTGCTTCTGATATTGATGGAAAGAATTGGGATACACAAAATAATAATCATCGCGGGTAATGGCATAATTATCTACAATATTGCGGACAGGCAAACCATACTCAGCGGGATTTTTAATCAGAAGAGCATTTTTACCATTGATCTTAAGATTTTTACCTTGTTTATAGCGGACAGTTGTGGTGGTTTCTTTGTCACCAACTATCTGAGATGCTCGATTAACGCGGATGGAACCGTGATCAGTAGTAATGATCACCGTAGCTCCCTGCTCAGATATTTCCTTAAGAGTGGCATAGAAATTTGAGTGGATAAACCAGTGTTTGGTGAAGTCACGCAGGGCTTTTTCATCAGGAATTGCTTCTTTAAGAATCTGGTTTTGAGAGCGATGATGAGCTACTAGATCAAGGAAGTTATAGACTAATACTACCAGTTTCTCATTTGCCCAGTTATTGACTTTTCGCTGGACAAAAGCTGCTTCATCAGGTGTGAATATCTTAATGTAACGGCTCTCTTCCAGTTTATGACCCAGTTCACTTAATTGTGCATCGATCAATTGATGCTCATTGCGGTTTCTGCTGTTATCCATATCATCAGTGTCATTCCAGTATTGCGGATAGGTTTCGGCAATATCAAGAGGTAATAATCCGCTGAAAATGGCATTTCTTGAATATGGTGTTGCTGTAGGGAGTATGGAGTAATACAGATTGAGGTTAATATCGAACAGATCATTCAGCATAGGCTCAAAGGCAAAATACTGGTCCAGTCTCATGCAGTCCAGCACGATCAGGTAAACCGGATGCCCTTGATCTAATTCCGGCAAAAGCATTTCAGGTACTACATCAATAGAAAATAAGGGACGCTGTTCCGAACGCAGCCAGTCCCGGTAATTCCTGGTGATATAGTCAGAAAATTCAGAGTTGCAATTCAGTTTTTCCAGAAAATGTGTCTGGGAGATATTTATCTCATTAATACCATCCAGCCGTAAATCCCAGCGGCAAAGGTCCCTGTATATTTCCAGCCATTCCTCGTAATTGGGTTCTGCGAAGATTTTCTGATTCAATTGAGCGGAAAACTGGGCGTATTCCCGCCCGATCAAATCCCGCTTGATATCGTCTGCCTGAATGACCTTTTTAATCGCCATGATTATTTGATTGGGATTAATAGGCTTGATCAGATAATCCGCAATCTGCCCGGCTATCGCTCCATCCATTAAGCCTTCTTCCTCGCTTTTAGTAACCATCACAACTGGCAGAGAGGAATTTATTCTCTTGATTTCTTTCAAAGTAGCTAAACCATTCATGCCTGGCATCATCTCATCTAATAGAACCAGATCATAAGAATCATTTGTGATCATAGAAACTGCATCAGAACCATTTGACACGGTTTCCAACTGGAATCCACGGTCTTCCAGGAAGATCACAAAAGGTTGCAGTAAATCTATCTCATCATCTACCCATAGTATCTTTATTCGTTGCATATTTTTCTCCGTAATTTTAGCATTGTAAATATTGCCGAATCCGACTTTTATGAGTTCACAAACTATTTATCTGCTGCCTCCTGTGCTTTTAACTGGTCATCTTCAAACTGACGCTGACGCGTTCTGATTATGTCCCTGATCTGATCCAGGTCCATATCCTGAAAATATAGTGCCAGCTTGAAATTGAGTTCTTTACGTCCACAATTAAAGAAAGTTACCATTCTTTCGATGTATTGATCGATCAGTACATCTTTCATGGTTTTTTTCACATTAGCTTTTTGTTCTCGGATTTCTTTGATCTCTTCACGAAGTTGAGCAGTGGGCATTTCCTGGGCTTTATTGATCCAGGCTTCTGCTTCGATAAATTTTGCCTGCTTCACAAATGGCTTGATCATATTAAGTTTATCAAGACCAATATCCTGAACAGTTTTTTCATCCTTATCAAGGCTTTCGATAAAGAGATCATAGGTGCTGATCAGTTTACTTGCGAAGGTGGAAGCTATATTAAATTCATTTTCCACGAATTCATTGAAGGTTTTATAGCCTCTGCTAGCAAATATCTTGTAACGCTTCATTTCTGAGAGTAATTGACCCAGAGAAACAAAGTTATTCTCCATTTGCTGCTTAAGATTTAGAGTTGCTTTCAATTTTTCTTCAATACTCATTTCTTCATTTTGCCACATGTTTTACCTTCCTCACTTTTATTTTTTGGGTGTTTTTCATTTTTCCAGCGGAATATATATATTTTCCTGGGCAGGGAATGTACCGTCTTTCACTTCGGCTTTCCACTTGCTGATGCTGCTGATTATCTCATCTTTTATATTAGCATACTGCTTAACAAATTTGGGCTTGAATTCACACATTCCCAATAGATCATGATATACCAGTACTTGACCATCAGTATAACGTCCGGCTCCGATGCCTATCGTTGGAATACAAAGTTTTTCTGTAATTTCTTTTCCCAGTCTTTCCGGAATACCTTCCAGCACCAGCATAAAGGCTCCCGCATCTTCGATAGCCAATGCCTGCTGCAGTATTGCCTGGTATTCCGCTTCTTCCTTACCCTGAATCCGATAGCCACCCATGGTATTAATAGATTGAGGGGTAAGTCCCAGATGAGCACACACCGGAATCTCACAATCTACTATTGCTTTGATCGCCTCCAGACGGCTGGATTTGCCACCTTCCAGTTTTACGGCATTTGCCCTGCCTTCTTTAATTAATCTGCTGGCATTAATTTTGGTGTTTTCTATACTAATATGATAGCTCATGTGCGGCATATCTGCAATCAGAAACGTATCGGTTGCTCCCCTCCTGGCTGCCCGGGTATGATGGATCATATCTTCCAGTGTTACCTGTAAAGTATCTGTATAACCCAGAATTACCATTCCCAGACTGTCACCCGTCAGGATCAGGTCTATTTCAGCTGCTTCTGCATATCTCCCGGAAGGATAATCATAGGCAGTAACCATTACGATAGGTTCCTGCTGTTTTTTCATTTGCAAAAACTTCTTTATGCTCTTCATGTTTACTCCTTTCGTTTTAAGGCTGGCAGATAGCGTTCTTTTTCACTATAGATGCAGCCGCAATACTGCTGACGATACATCTCTTCTTCTTTGGATAATTCAATGCCTTCTTTCCAGTATTCTCTGAAATCGCGATAGAGAAATTTAACGCCCTGCTCTTTGCCGCAGGCTTCGCCGATTTCGCGGATCAAGTCATGCTTCTGAAATTTACTGTACAGCAAGGTAGTAGTAAAATAATCAAATCCGCCTTTGGCAGCCACAATTGCGGCATATCTTAGACGTGAATGATAGCAGATACGGCATCTGTCTCCTTCACGAAAGGCAACCTGACGCAGAAATTCTTCTAATTCATATTCATCTTTAATGATCAATTTAAGCTCAATCTTTTCTGCATACTCTTTCAATGTGTCCAGCCGGCGGCTGTTTTCCTGATAAGGATGAATATTGGGGTTAAACCAGAAGCCCCGAATATCAAATTTATCCTCTGCCTGCAAATGCTTTAGCGGTGCGATCAGGCAGGGCGCACAACATACATGAATCAGAAGTTTTTTGCGTTCCATATTTTCTCTATTATCCATCTTTGTTACCAATCACACTTTATTGCCAATCGCCGTCAATTTCTATTTTTACCCTGCTCAAAAAAAATGGCTGCTAAGGCAAGCAGCCATTAAAATTATATTACTTAATCTGCACTTATTTTCCGGGACATTGAGCTGCCACATTGGCGTCTATGTCTTTATTACCATAGGCTTTATCAAAATGCGTGGCAAAATCCTGGGCCAGCTTCTTGGCCCGTTCATCATACTGCGATTTGTCTTTCCAGGTATTTCGCGGATTTAATACTTCTGCAGATACTCCCGGGCAGCTTGTGGGTATCAGAACATGGAAAAGTTTGTTTTCTTCATATTCCACTTCTGACAGTGAGCCATCCAGGCAGGCATCCACTATGGCGCGGGTAAGATTAATATCCATACGTTTACCCACACCATAAGCTCCTCCGCTCCAGCCGGTATTAACCAGATAGACGCTGGTGCCGAACTGCTCCATTTTGTCGCCCAGCATACGGGCATATACGTCAGGATTACGGGGCATAAAGGGTGCTCCAAAGAATCTGGAGAAGGTAGATACTGGGTCAACTATCCCTGTTTCTGTTCCTGCCAGCTTGGAAGTATAGCCCATCAGGAACCAGAGCATTGCCTGTTCTTCAGTAAGTCGGGATACTGGAGGCAGTACACCATTGGCATCAGCGGTTAGGAAGAGGATAGTTTTAGGATGTCCGCTGCAGGATGATTCTTTGATATTACTGAGATCGCTCAGCAGGTATGAGCCCCGGGAATTTGGCGTTAAACGCTCATCATCAAGATCGTAAGTGCCATTAGGATACATCATGGTGTTTTCTACAATAGAGCCGTGATCAAGATAATGGTCTTCATGGAAAACTGCATTATATATCTCAGGTTCTTTTTCCTCTTTCAGGTTGATAAGCTTGGCATAGCAGCCATTTTCAAAATTAGCTACCCCATAATTGCTCCAGCCATGTTCATCATCGCCTAATAAGGCGCGTTTCGGGTCAGCAGACAGAGTGGTCTTGCCTGTTCCGCTTAAACCCAGCAGCAGAGCACAATCACCTTCATTTCCTTCATTAGCAGAACAGTGCAGAGGCAATATACCCTCGGCTGGAAGATAATAATTCATCACTGTGAACATCAGTTTCTTTACACTGCCCCCGTAGGCAGAACCATATACTATACCAATCCTGCGATCCAGATCCATGGCAACTGCCATATTAGAAGTAGTACCGTCAGGCATTTTACGCAGATGACCTTCATAACGCTTAGGATCAAGCTTCAGATAGGGCAGAGCGATTAAGGTGAAACCTTCCAGACAGGTGTTCAGAGTCTCAGGTACCGGACGGAACATATTATCGGTAAATAACACTGTGAGTGCCAAATCTGAAATAGTACGGGTTGGCAGTGCAAAACTGGCATCTGCGCCCACTACCCGGTCTGTTATATAGAGATTCTTTCGCTGTGATAAAGATACATAGGCATCTTCCAGGATCATATCAAAAGTCTCTTCCCGCATGGGAATGTTATTAGGACTGTCCCAGTCTATGGTATCTGCACTGGCTGCTCTTTTTACGATGTAGGTATCTTTAGGACTCCTGCCGGTTGATTCCGGTGGTGTCCAGGTACTCAGGCAGCCACAGGCAGCTACTACTGCTTCCTTGTTTTCTACTGCACTTTTGATCATAAACTTACGTGAGGGATTCTTGATCAGTCTGGCATGACCGGCAAGCACCTGATTGAGATCAGCTAATATCTGCTCGCGTGAATAAGGCATTTTACCTCCAACTTCTTTATTTTTATTTATACGCTTTTCATTGAAATATGTTTCATTAGTCAAGTATTTTGTTAAAATTCCGGTATCCCACCCCGGAGTGACAGTTCAGTTTTTTTTCTCCATCAGCTATCCAGGAAAAATAACTGAACAATTTCTCAGTGACCTTAGATTACTATATCGATTTTTTTACTTGACGGGAAAACTTAGCACTCTAAAAAAGTCATTGCTAAGTTATAGTAAATAAAAAATAATATACAGGAGGTTATTATGACTCTTAAGCCACTCGATGATCGGTTAGTAATCGAGCCGACAGTGAATGAAGAAAAGAAAGTTGGAGGTATTTATATACCTGATACTGCCAAGGAGAAACCAAACGTGGGAACCGTAATAGCAGTTGGTAATGATGAAGAACTGCAGGAACTGGTGAAAGTTGGAGATAAAGTGCTTTACAGCAAATATGGCGGAACCGAAGTTGATGTAGAAGATAAGAAATACCTTATCATCTCCCGCAGCGATGTTCTGGCATTGGTAGAGAAGTAATATGTCTTATATCGAATTGAACAGTAAAAATTTTCAGGAAGAGGTGTTAGATTCTTCCCAGCCGGTAGTGGTAGATTTCTGGGCACCCTGGTGTGGCCCCTGTCGTGCAATGGCTCCCATGATTGAAGAATTAGTAGAGAAGTACAGTGACAAAGTTAAAGTTGCTAAGCTGAATGTGGATGAAAATCCTGAGCTTGCCACCCAGTTTCATGTGATGTCTATTCCCACGCTTTTATTATTCAAAGAAGGGAAAGTTGATAAGCAGCATATAGGTTTGATTTCCACTGATAAACTGCTGAAAAAATTCTCACTTTAACCCATTTTATTAATGGGAAAATAATAAAAAGTTAACCCGGATAATTTTCCGGGTTAACTTTTATTTTTTTCAGAAATGATATTGCGAAATTTAAGGCTCTATATACAACTTGGATTCATCGGTATTTCCACCTGCATTCTCATACCAGTCAGTATGTTGCTCTCCATTGCTCTGTGCCCAGTCTGCCAGGTATAAATAGGCTTCTGTTATAGAAGTTCGCTCTGTAGGATATGCCCAGGTGGCAGGCAGATTCAAGCCCCAGGGCAGATTGCCTGCTGTTTTGTAATACCTCTCCTGACTGAGATTGCTGTCATCATCGCCGATCCCGAAATAACTGCGGTCAGCAGAGACTGTTGGCGGGTAACCTGCCAGATGGACCTCTTTCCCTCGCTCTCCCTGAATAAAGATAAAGGGATTAAAGGGTGCCAGCCAGACCAGGTTATTGATATTCTGAGTAGGGTATAATGTCATGGCAAGGCTGAATTCAAAGGTATTTACCCAGCTCTCCTCCGGGTCTGTGTTCACAAAAAAATCCTCACCAGCAGGACTCATATAATCCTTTGAACTGTCAAAAAACAAGATTACCAGATTCGTATTACTCGATTCTAACACCGAATTCATACTGGCTGGTAGAATCTCTGCTACTTCTACACTATCTGCATGAAAGGGAAATTCTATGCCAAATCCATTACTGTAACTGGCTCCTATTGCCCGTAATTTAAAATATCCATTTACATCTATTACCAGGTTTGAGCCGTTTGTTACCAGATTGAACCGGTAGTCTATCACCAGATCATTGAAATCATAATCACCCTGAAAGGGCCAGTAATCTTCATAAGCCAGGGTGCCCCATTCATCTTCTTCTGCAGAAGGATACCAGTTATTATATGCTCGATGCATATCATCGGGATACTCGTCATACTGGTCTTCTACTCCGTCTTCGTCTGAGTCGCTGCCCCGTGGGCAGGCGGAGCTGCTGGAATTGGCATTCACGCTGCCATGTCCGCGCGGTCCGCTAAGTGACCAGACAAAATTATCGCCATCATTAAATGTAACAGAGAACTCGAATTCATGCCTGCCCGGCTGAAATATTGTGGGTTGTCCCATATCCTCGCTGGGAGTACCTACAAATTTATTATGTACTCCTATCCCGATAGATAGAACATTGGGATTTTCATTCAGATAACCGAAATGAGCTGTCCAGGTGCCGTCACCATTACTTATCACGCATTCCATCACCGGCTGCACCTTAAGCCCTGCAAACAGGCTTAATATCGCCAGCAGCAGGAGCATAGTTATAAATATTCTATTTTTCATTATAATCCTCCAGATCAACTAATAATGTAGCAATCTTTATGCCAATACAAAATAAATAATGACTATCCGTATAGCTCCGCATAAGTAATTCCGCAAGAATTTGTACAAGCCGTAATTACTCTGTCTAATAACTCATTCTCATGAAATCTCCTATTCAACCTGTAGCAGAATTCATCAAGATATGACTGAAGGT
>JAIPGP010000034.1 GCA_021735645.1 Candidatus Cloacimonadota bacterium | reverse complement strand
AGTCATATCTTGATGAATTCTGCTACAGGTTGAATAGGAGATTTCATGAGAATGAGTTATTAGACAGAGTAATTACGGCTTGTACAAATTCTTGCGGAATTACTTATGCGGAGCTATACGGATAGTCATTAAAATAAAAAAATAATATGGAAAATTAAGAAATAAAATTATATTATGAAAGTGGAGGTAAAATGAAAGCGGTAAAAATCAAGGAAAATGTGTACTGGGTGGGTGCAATAGACTGGAATTTACGAAATTTTCACGGGTATCTTACGCAGCGTGGCTCTACCTATAATTCATACCTGATCATAGATGAGAAAATTACTTTGATAGATAATGTGAAGAGCTACATGTTTGAAGAGCAGCTTGAGCGGATACAATCAGTGATCGACCCGGGCAAGATAGATATAATCATTCAAAATCATATAGAGATGGATCATTCCGGCAGTTTACCATTGATACTGAAATATTGTCCAAAGGCAGAGATATATGCAACTGCCAAGGGGGCAGAGGGTCTTAACAGGCATTTCAAGCAGGATTGGGCGATCAATGTAGTAAAAGGTGGGATGACCCTGAGTCTTGGCAAGCGGGAGCTGGCGTTTGTTCCCACGCCGATGGTACATTGGCCCGATAATATGGTAAGTTATTCAGCTTATGACAAGATACTGTTTTCCAATGACGCTTTTGGGCAGCATATAGCATCACAGGAGCGTTTTGATCATGATTATTCGCTGGGGATACTGGCAGAGGAAGCGGCGAAATATTATGCGAACATTGTATTACCTTATGGTGCCCAGGTAGTGAAAGCCCTGAATGCGGTATCTGGACTGGATATTGAATGGATATTGCCCAGTCATGGTCTGATCTGGCATGAGCGAATAAATGAGATTCTGGCTATGTATGATAATTGGGCAAATAACCGGACAGCGAAAAAGGCATTGATAATATATGACTCGATGTGGGGTTCTACCGAGATGATGGCGAAGATGATACGCAATACATTTTCAGAAAGCGGAGTGACAGCAGAATTTCATAATCTGCAGGGGACGCACATATCTGATCTTATGACCACAATTCTGGATGCCAGATATATATGTCTGGGATCTCCGACACTGAATAATAATATATTACCGACCATGGCAGCATTTTTGACCTATTTGCAGGGACTGGCACCAAAGGGAAGAATAGGTCTGGCATTTGGTTCTTACGGCTGGGGAGGTCAGAGTGTGCCTATTTTGGACAAAGCACTGGATGAAATGAAATTTGAGCGTCTAAGTCCTATAAAGCTGAAATTTATCCCGGATGCCAGCGAGCTGACAGCAGCATCTGAGCAGTTAAAAAAAGAAATTGTAAAATATACAGAATAGAAGGAGTTAAATACATATGAGCGAAATAACTTTAAAGGGAAACGTGATCCATACGAGTGGTGAGCTGCCGGAAATGGGCAGCACTGCTCCAGATTTTAAACTTACGCGGAATGATCTCAGTGATGCTGCATTGGCAGCTTATAAGGGCAGTCGGATAGTATTGAATATCTTTCCGAGTCTGGATACAGGAGTTTGTGCGGCATCGGTACGCAGATTTAATGCTATTGCTGAGAAACTTCCGGATACATTTGTGTTGTGCATATCTGCAGATCTGCCATTCGCCCAGGCGAGATTTTGCGGAGCAGAAGGTTTGCAGAATGTGGAAACCCTCAGCGTGTACCGATCAGCAGAGTTTGGTAGAGAATATGGGGTGCAGATAGTGGATGGACCTATGCGGGGACTGCTGGCACGGGCAGTGCTGGTGATAGAAGCAGATGGTAGTGTGGGATATAGGCAATTAGTACCTGAGATAGTGGAAGAACCTGATTATGAAGCGGTTCTTGAGCATCTTCACAATTAACAAAGAAGGAGAGAAACAATGAAAATGAAAATTTCGGCAGAATTAGCCCAGGAAATTAATGATCAGATAAATAAGGAACTATTTTCCGAATATTATTACTTGTCTATGGCAGCTTATCTGGAGAGTGAGAATCTACCAGGATTTGCAAATTTCTTTGTAGTTCAGGCACAGGAAGAGCACTTTCATGCGATGAAATTTTATCAGTATTTGAATGAACGTGGAGCGAGAGTTCATCTGGAAGCAATAGAAAAACCTAAATCAGATTTTGAATCTGCTCTGGAAGTATTTGAACTTGCCTACGAGCATGAAGTATTTGTCTCAGAGCTGATCAATAAACTGATGGATATTGCCATATCTGATAAAGATCATGCTTCAAAGGGTTTTTTGCAATGGTTTGTCGATGAGCAGGTAGAGGAAGAATCAAGTATGGAAGGTTACATAAACCATTTGAACCGGATAGGTGATAATAGTTATGGAATCTTGATGTTAGACAAAGAGCTGGCAGGAAGAGTCTTTACCCCGCCGGCAACAACCCAAAATTAAGGAGAAAATAATGGAAAAGACAGAATTACGTGAGATTTATTACTGTGAAGTATGTGGTAATGTGGTAGAAGTACTCAATGAAGGAGCGAAGGATTTGACCTGTTGCGGTCAGAAAATGGTAAAACTGGAAGCAAAAACAGAAGATGCAACTACAGAGAAGCATGTACCCTATATTCAGGAAACCGATAAGGGTGTTTTAGTAAAGATAGGTCAAAATGCAGCACATCCCATGCTTGAGAAGCATTACATCAAATTTATAGAAGTTCATACAACCAGCGGGATATTTCGTCAAGAGCTGAACCCTGGAGATGCTCCGGAAGCAGAATTCCCGGTGAAGAAATCAGAAATTCTTTATGCCCTGGAATGGTGTAATCTTCATGGATTGTGGAAAGGATAGTATGGGTGATAAAGAGAAAGTCCTGAAGGTGATGCATGAGGCTGGAAAAGCTTTGAAAGCCGGTGAAATCGCTGAGCTGGGTGGACTGGAAAAAACAGTAGTTGACAAAGTGATGAAAGAACTGAAGAAAGACGAAGAAATAATATCTCCCAAGCGATGTTATTGGGAACCAAAATAGAAAATAGATAGGAGTAGAAATGGAATTTAAAGATTCTCAAACCGCAGGAAATTTAATGAAAGCATTTGCTGGAGAATCCCAGGCGAGGAATCGTTATACTTTTTACAGTAAAATAGCGATGAAAGAGGGATATCAGCAGATAGGCGGTATTTTTCTGGAAACAGCCGGAAATGAACAAGAACATGCGAAGCTATTCTTTAAAGCATTGCTGAAGCATGGTATGAATGAGCAGGTAGTAGAGATCAATGGCGCTGGATATCCTGTAGCTATGGACAGCACATTGAAGAATCTGGACTATGCAGCTAATGGAGAGAAGGAGGAGTGGTCAGAGCTTTATCCTCACTTTGCCGAGGTTGCATTAGCAGAGGGTTATCCTGATGTGGCTACACTTTTTAAACTGATATCAGCCATCGAGAAACATCATGAAGAGAGATATCGTAAACTCTGGAATAATGTAAAGGACCTTGCCGTATTTAAAAAAGACGGAAAGGTGTTCTGGCAATGTCGTAAATGTGGTCACATAGTATCAGCTATCGAAGCGCCGGAAGAGTGTCCAGTATGTGCACATCCGAAGGCATATTTTGAAATTTTAACCGAAAATTATTAGTGTAGGAGGAATTATGCAGAAATATATCTGTGATGCGTGCGGTTATATCTATGATCCGGCAGAGAACAACAATGTATCATTTGAGGATTTGCCAGAAGATTGGACTTGTCCCGAATGTGGTGTTGGCAAAGATTTATTTAGTCCCATGGACTAAGTTTATTTTAACAGTGACATAGAGAGATTATTAATTAGAAAATGCTGCTTAGGCAGCATTTTCTAATATAAACTAAATAATCAAAGATTTATATAAAAGCGGAAAAGAATAAATAAAATAGAAGGAGAAATACAATGAAGCGTGAAGATTTTAAAGCAGTAATAGAATTTGCCATAGAGCGGGAACGTGAAGCAGTAGAATTTTATCAATCTTTGCAGGAAAAGATCAGGTTTACGAGTCAGAAGGCAATGTTAAAGGAACTGGAAATGATGGAACGTGGTCATATCACAGTATTAACTACAATACTTGATAAGGGAGTGGAGAAGATAGTACACAAAAGCGTAGAGGATTTGCAGATAAGTGAGTATCTGGTAGCTGAGGAGCCCCAGGGAGATTTGAGTTATCAGGATATACTGATAGTAGCGATGAAACGTGAAGAAGCTTCCAAAGCACTATATACCGAACTGGCAGAGAGATTCAAGGGCACAGAAACGGAAGGAGTATTCAGCCGGTTGGCAGAAGAAGAAACCGGGCACAAGTTGCAATTTGAGAAGCTGTATGACCAGGATATATTGAGCAATAATTAGGGAGGTATGAAAAGATGGTAAATACCCGGATAACTTATATGGGTTTAGAATTAAAAAGTCCTGTTATTGCAGGTTCCTGTGGATTAAATCGTGAAATAGAGACGGTAAAAAAACTGGAAGAGGCGGGTGCTGGAGCAGTGATTTTGCCTTCCCTGTTTGAGGAACAGATAGAAAATGAGATACGAGAGCTGGATGAACAATCTGCCATGAACTCATATCCTGAAGCCCATGAGATGATGGAATATTTTCAGAGAAGGCATGTTTTAGACAACTATCTGCAATTGATCAAAGATATGAAAGCTGCTGTGTCCATACCGGTGATTGCGAGTATAAATTGTTATCGATACGGCTCCTGGACAGATTATGCCAGAGAGATAGCGGCAGCCGGAGCAGATGCTTTAGAGGTGAATATATTTTATCTGCCTTCAGACCCTAAAGTGCTGGATGAAGCCATTCGCAAAGAGTATCTGATGATAGCCAGTCAAATAGCCAGAGAGACAACCATTCCTGTCAGTATCAAAGTAAGTACATATTTTGAGAATGTGGCAAGGTCGCTGCGTGATCTATCCTTTACAGGGATCAAAGGATTGGTGCTGTTCAATAGGTTCTACAGTCCTGACATAGATATTGAGAAGCTGGAAATGGTCTCGGGTGATATTTTTTCTCATCATTCCGAGTTTCATAATTCCCTGCGCTGGACAGGCATCATGTATGGTAAGACAGATTGTGATCTCTGCACCTCAACAGGAGTTCATGACGGGATAGGTGTAGTGAAAATGCTGCTGGCGGGTGCGCAGGCAGTGCAGATGGTGAGTAGTTTATATACAGAAGGGATCGGTGCAGTGCAAGCAGCGAATGAATTTCTGCAGCTGTGGATGAGCAGTCATAATTATCAGACAATAGATGAATTCAGAGGTAAACTGAGCCAGGAAAATATTAAAGACCCGGCATTTTATGAGAGGGCGCAATTCTTGAAATATTTTTCAAAATATAAGCATTGATATTTTTGAGGAAATAAAACCGCACGGGAAGGAATCATGCTCAAAAATCTTTTTATGAAGCAGAAAGTAATGAACAGAGTGCTTTATGCTTTGGTGCCCATAATCATCTATGCTGTATTCCGGTTTGGCTGGCGCGTTGTGGCTGTGATTGCCGTTTCAAACTTGTTTGCTGTATTAACGGAGTATATGTTTGTGCGGGGTCAGAAATCGGGTAAGATAAGTGGAGCTGTGTGGGTTACCGGGACATTGCTGGCATTGATACTGCCTCCAGCTATTCCGTTCTGGATGGCGGCGGTAGGAGCGGTGGTAGCCATATCTTTTGGCAAAATGGTATTTGGCGGATTTGGGATGAATCCTTTTAATCCGGCTCTGGTGGGCAGGATATTTGTATTCATATCATTCCCTAAACAGATGGGGACGCAGTGGACATTGCCTTTTGCCAGACTGCCGGGTGGATTTGGCAGCTGGGCAAATCCGCAGGCACTAACGGCTGCTACCCGGATTTCGGAGATGACCGAAAATGGAGTAAGCGGTTTGGGAGATTTGTTTTTTGGTAATATTCCAGGCTGCATGGGAGAAATTTCCAGTCTTTTGATAATTGCAGCAGCTATTTATCTGATTATAAGTAAAACTGCCAAATGGCAGCCCATCGTTGGGGGCATAATATCATTTCTAGTTTTCAGTTTTATTTTATATGGCGAAAATCCTCTTTATTATCTGTTTGCCGGAGGTGTGATGTTCGGGATGGTGTTTATGCTCACAGACCCTGTATCGATGCCTAAACATAAGGCAGTTATCTGGATAAATGCAATTCTGACAGGTTTTCTGGTTGTGCTGATTCGCAAGTACAGCAGTTTCCCGGAAGGTTTCATGTTTGCACTTCTCTTAAGTAACACATTTTCTCCTATCATTGAATATGCTTTCACAAGCAGGGCAGGGAAAGGTAAATGAGTGACAAGATGAGTTTTAGAGACAGCAGATTTTACCCGGTATTCTTTATGATCATCCTGTCTGCGATACTTACTTTTATTCTGGCAACGTCTTATCAACTTTCTAAAGAAAGAGTGAAGATGTTTCGCGAAGTGAGTATGCAAACCAGTTTACTGAGCTTATTTATTCCTGAATTACCAGAGCTGAATGGTAAAACATTAGCTGCCCTGGAAGCAGAGGAGATCAGTAAGCTGTATAAGACCTATATAGTCAGGAAATCTTTGAATGCAGAATACAATTATTATAAGTTCAGCAGGGAAGGTCAAGAGCTGGGCTATATATTTCCGGTTTCCGTAAAGGGATTATGGAGCACAATTCATTTATTAGTAGCTATCAAGTCAGATTTTAGTGAGTATATAGGCATCAAGGTGATTAATCAGGGCGAAACCCCGGGATTGGGAGCAAGAATCACAGAAGCATGGTTTCAGGAGCAGTTTAGCGGCAAAGCAATTCTGCAGGCTGATGGTTTTGTCACACTGAAACTAATAGATGAAAATGAGCAGCCTGCCAGCGGAATGATACGTCAGATCACAGGAGCTACAGTAAGCAGCAGAGCAGTAGTATCCGGTGTTCGAGAGAAATTGAAGATTTTGTATGAGCAGTATTTTTCTAAAAAGAGTAAAGGGGATAAATAATGAATAAAAAACAGATATTTATCCAGAGTGCTTTTACGGAGAACGCCATTTGGGCACAAATACTGGGCATCTGTTCGGCACTGGCAGTAACGAATCAGATGAAAAACAGCTTGGTGATGGGACTGGGAGTGATATTTACTCTGGCATTATCCATGTTCACAATCTCGGCAATCAGGAGTTTGATACCCCCGCGGGTGCGGATGATGGCGCAGACCTTTATCATTGCTTTTTATGTAATTCTGGTAGATCTATTTCTGAAGGCAGTGCTGCCGGAAGTGAGTCAGCAACTGGGACCTTATGTAGGATTGATCATCACAAACTGCATAATAATGGGCAGGGCAGAGGCGTTTGCGATCAAAAATACTCCGCTGGACAGCATGATAGACGGAATCGGGGCTGGAGTGGGATACACGCTGGTATTGCTGCTGATTTCTCTGATCAGAGAAATATTTGGCTTTGGAGCAATATTTGGTTATCAGGTAATGGGCACCTGGTGGACTCCGTGGTCTATCATGGTAATGGCACCCAGTGCTTTCTTCTTACTGGCAATGCTGATCTGGTTAGTGGAAATCCGGAAAAGGAAAAAGAGGTAGTTAATAATGGAAATAAATGCTTTTGTGATATTTTTTGCTGCCATTTTCACCAGTAATATTCTACTTACAAATTTTCTGGGGATGTGCTCATTTCTATCAGTATCCCGCGAGGTGGAGTCTTCATTCGGGCTGGGAGTGGCAGTATTCTTTGTGATAGTGTGCACTACAGCTATTAATTATGCCGTATATCATCTGATCCTGGTTCCTTTGGATATTATTTATCTGCAATATATAGTTTTCATCATAGTAATAGCAGCATTTGTACAATTGACAGAGCTATTTGTGGAGCGGTTTTCGCCGGTGTTATATTATACGCTGGGCATATTTCTGCCTTTGATAACGGTTAATTGTGCAATATTTGGTGTTTCGTTATTTATGGTAATCCGTAACTACAGTTTTTTGCAGTCGATTGCTTATGGTGCAGGAGCAGGTTTAGGCTGGCTGCTGGCAATACTCTCCTTAGCAGGACTGCGGCAGAAACTGAAATTACAGCGGGTTCCAGCCGGATTGCGGGGTGCAGGTATCACGCTGATCATTACCGGAATAATGTCATTAGCTTTTATCGGTTTTTCCGGTATTGCAGTTATACAATAGGGGGTGGCAATGATATCGATTCAAGACTTACGAAATTCGACTCACGCTATTGCGGTCATACAATAAGGGGCGATGATGATAATTCTGGTATTGCAGACAACTGGGATAATGATGGTGATGGGAGGGGTGCTGGCTGCGCTTCTGGTGATTGCCGAAAGGTATCTGGCAGACTATGGTGAGTGTAATATTGATATCAATGGCAAAAGGCAGGAAAAGGTAAAGGGCGGTTCATCTTTGTTAAGCAGTTTGAATAGCCGTAACATCTATCTGGCATCTGCCTGTGGCGGCAGGGGCAGTTGCGGATTCTGCAAATGCAAAGTAATAGAAGGCGGTGGACCATTATTACCAACTGAGAAGCCATTTCTTAGTCCAGAAGAAATTTCAGAAAATATCCGATTATCCTGTCAGGTTAAGATAAAAAAAGATATCAAAATTGAACTACCTGAGGCAATATTCAATATCAGGAAATTTAAGGCAAAAGTATCCAGTATCAGGGATTATACTCACGATATAAAAGAATTGACACTTGATCTGAAGGATTCATCAACAATAAATTTCAAGGCTGGACAATATATACAACTCCATTCAGCCCGATATGGCAAAGTAAAACAATCTGTATCGCGAGCCTATTCAATATCATCCAATCAATCTTCAACTGATCTGGTGCAGGTTATAATTAGATTGGTTCCCAAGGGGATTTGCACTACCTGGGTGCATGAATATCTTAAGGAAGGGGATGATGTAGAATTCACAGGCCCTTATGGTGATTTCTATATAAGAGATACCGATAAGGACATTATTTTTATTGCCGGTGGCTCAGGAATGGCTCCGATTAAATCCATGCTGGAATGGCTTCTGGAAATAAATTCTCCCCGAAAGATCTTTTATTTTTTTGGAGCTCGATGTAAGGAGGATCTTTATTTAACTGAATATTTATATGAATTTGAAAACAAACTGGCTGATTTTGAATATCACCCGGTATTATCCCAGCCCGGCGAAGAAGATAAGTGGCAGGGGAAAACAGGATATATCACTCCCTATTTAAAAGATGTGATACGAGACAGTAAAAATACCGAAGCTTATCTCTGCGGAAGCCCCGGCATGATCAATTCGGTCTCAAAAGGGTTAAAAGAATATGGAATATCAGAATCAGATATATTCTATGATAGTTTTTAATTGAAATAAAAAAGAAACTGGTGGTGAGATGGAAAGAAAGAAATTTATTGATAAAATTGAAAGTTCCGAAGGTAGAGAGAAAGCTATTGCGATTCTGGATTATTCCAAATATCTATGCAAGTCAGACCCGCGAGAAAGCGTGTTACAGGCAAGAAAGGCGTATTCTATTGCCAAAGAAATGCAGGATGACAGGATAATTCTGGGTGCTTATGTTCATTTAGCCTATGCAAATTTCTATGGTGGCAATTACGTGAAAGCAGATCAGTGGGCAAATCATCTTTTAGAAAGCAGCCGTAAACTAGAAATAAAATCTGCCATGGGATTAGCTTACAACTTGAAAGGAAGCATTACTCATAAGCAGAATAATTATGCATTGGCAATAGAAAACTTTCTGAAAGCTATAGATATTTATCTTGAACTGAATGATAAAGCAGAGCTGATGAGTTGTTATAACAATCTGGGATCAGTGCATTTGCAAATGAGTGAAGTGAAAGAAGCTGAAATCTATTTTAAATTGGCTTTGCAAAATGCTCTGGAAATAAACAACTCAAGTCAGAATTCAATTCGAATGAATCTTGCCAATGTACTATATAACCAGAAAAAGTATGAGGAAGCACTGGAAATCTATCAAAAATCAGCCATCTATTTTAAAGAAAGAGATATCACGGTTGATGAGGCTTCGGCATTATATAATGTTGCTACGGTATATTCCGTTTTAGATCAGAAAGAAAAGGCGCGTGATGTTTATAAGCAGGCTTATGAAATGTTTATTGAACTTAATGAGGTATTCAGGATCACGGAAACAGGAGCTGCCCTGGGAACTACCTTAATTGAGCTGGAAGAATATGACACAGCAAAGATATATCTGGATGAATCATTTGAGATAGCTGAGCGGGAAAATCTGCCCCAGAATCTGGCAAATGTACTTTTGGCTTATGCAAATTTATATTCCAATACAGGTGAACTTCAAAAATCCAATGATTGTTTATTAAAACACATTGAACTTATGAAAACACATTACAAAAATTTGCATAATGAGAAGATCGATGAACTGGAAGCAGAACATAAAACTCAGATATATATGCTGAAAAACCAAGAACTTGATGAGAAAAACCGAATTATGCAAAGTCAGATAAATGACCTGAGTGGTTCTCTTGAGGAGTTGCATCTAATCCATACCAAACTAAAGCAGGAATTTAGTGATGCTGTAGAACGAATCAATAATCAGGATAATCTGCTGTCTTCTCAATCACGTATGGCAGTTATGGGGGAGATGCTGTCTTCTATTGCTCATCAATGGAAACAGCCTTTAAATGTCATAGGAGTGCTTTCTCAATCAATAGAAGATGCCTGGAATTTTGATGAACTTGATGATAGCTTTTTAGCAAAGCAGACAAGTATGATCTTGAGCCAGATCAATTATATGAGTGATACTATCAATGACTTTAGAGATTTCTTTAAAACTGATTATCTATCAAGTTTCAGTGTGAAAACAGCAATAGAGAAATCTATTAATCTGGTTGATTACATGCTGAAAAGACAAAATGCTCAGATCAGTATTATTGGTGATAGTGAATGTAGTCTAAGTGGAAATCCAAATGAAATTACTCAAGTGATTGTGAATCTTATCAATAATGCACTTGAGGCAATGCAAAGGCATGGGGTTGATAATCAGCGGATAATTATTAAATCGAATTGTGATGAAGAATATATAAAAATCAGAATTCATAATAATGGAAAGGTGATCAAGGATGAAATATTGGATAAGATATTTGAACCTTATTTCACCACCAGAGGAAGAGCAGGCACAGGTTTAGGTCTTCATATCTGCCGATTTATTATAGAAAATAAGTATCATGGTAAGATGAATGTGACTAATAAGGATGACGGTGTAGAATTTATTCTAAAAATTCCTATAGCAATTCAACAGGATGATGGTAACTAAAGAGCAGTAAACCTGCTTGAAGAGGGTAATAATTATGAAACAGACACCGGATGAAAAGAAAATCCAGGAAAAAATGCAGCCTGGATCAATTACACTGGAGGGCTTCCTGGGTAATGATAACCGACATTATCATGAGATCATTGAGGAAGATTTGCATTTATTGAATAATTTAGGTATCACTAAAGAGCAGATTGCGGACAAATTACAGGATATCACAGATCAGGCATTTGAAAGTTATGATGGCATTATTACCCTGGAAAATGGGGCAATTGTGGAATATGTGTCAGTTCGCGGGAAGGTAGTCAGTCCATTTAGCGGACAAAAGCCATCTCCCAAAGGATTTGTAAAATATTATGACCCTCAAAGAAAGATCAGCATCAGCTGGTGTCCATTAAATATCCAGATGATAAGAGAATTTGGTTTCTTTGAAGGAAAAGGGTCACCAAACAGGTTAGACCCTGATCTAATTTTTAAATTGTTCTTTGCTTAAACAAAAAAAAGTGAATTTAAGGAGTAAGAAATGAAGAAAATGCTCATGAGATTTTTTATGGTTTTATTGATCAGTCTGGTCCTCACCGGCTGTCTCACTACTGAGTTCAAGGAATACCGGTTCACGATCAATGAGGATGGTTCCGGCTCAGGTTCTATAAAATACATTAATCTGGTTTCTGCAGAAGATGAGGGAGAAGACGTATCCTTTGCAGATTTTCAAGAACTGATTGATGACTACCTGCGGGGAGAAACCTTTGAGACTGATAATCCCGATTATCAGGTTACCAGCAAAGAATTGTATGAAGAAAACGGACAAATCTGTGCCACTCTGGAATTCACCTTTGATCATTACAGTGCTGCAGACTTCTTTAGATATGAGCAATGCAATTGCTCACCCATGATGTATTACACCGGAGATATCAGTGAGACAGTAATAGAAATTGATGGAGAAAAAATTTCCGATAATGAGTCAATTCCAGTCTATATGTGGTCACCCGAAGTAAGAAATTTCTATATAAAAACTTCTGTGAATGATGATATGAGTAATGCCCACGATTTTGTGGACTTATTCAGACTCTGGAAAAGCAAGCAGTAAATTAACGGAGTTTTATAGTAGAAAGACCTATTGCCAGCAGCATTAAGGCAATAATCCAGAAACGGACTACTATTTTATCTTCAGTAAAGCCTTTCTTCTGGTAGTGATGATGCAGGGGTGCCATTTTAAAGAACCAGCGACCCTTGCCATATTTCTTCTTTGTATATTGGAAATACCTGATCTGGATCAGGGATGAGAGAGATTCCACTACAAAGATACCTCCTATGATCAGAAAAAATATCTCTTCCCGCAGGATTATAGCGATCACTGCCAGTTGCCCGCCCAGTGCCAGCGAACCTGTATCTCCCATAAATATCTGGGCTGGTTTGCAATTGAACCATAAGAAGCCCAGAAGTGAGCCTACCAGGGCAGCAATAAACACGGTCAGCTCTCCTGCCTGAGGTATAAATTCCAGGTTCAGATAACCCGCATTGATGAAATTACCCTTGATATAAGA
Source organism: Candidatus Cloacimonadota bacterium (assembly GCA_021735645.1). Classification (GTDB taxonomy): domain Bacteria; phylum Cloacimonadota; class Cloacimonadia; order Cloacimonadales; family TCS61; genus Stygibacter. Next base: position 22,193 of record JAIPGP010000034.1, on the reverse strand, counting down.
CATAATACCAAGTCCCAGAAGAGCTATTGAGATAGTGCCGGTAGCCAACCCATCCAAACCGTCAGTTAGATTTGTACCATTACTGGTACCTACTATCATCAGCACTGTGAAAGGTATAAAGAGCCAGAAGATGTTCAGGCTCAGGTTCTTGAAGAAGGGAATACAGATGGTGGTTATTGTGCTTTTATCAATTGGACTGGTGATCAGCACCATGGCCACAAAAAGCCCCAGTATTATCTGTCCCAGTAATTTATAGCGGACAATTAGTCCCTGCTTTTCTTTCCTGATATTTTTCAGGTAATCATCCAGAAAGCCCACTCCGCCCAGCCAGATAGTAACCAGGTACATCAAAATTATGTAATGATTTGTAAGGTTATTCCAGAGCAGAGAGGTTATCAATACACCGCTGAGGAATATTATCCCACCCATTGAGGGAGTATTGGCTTTATCTTTGTGTCCCAGTTCAAGCAGGTACTCGCTGATCAGTTCCAAAGCTTGTTTCTTTTTGATCTGTCTTATGATCACAGGTCCCACCGTGAGAGTATAAACCAGTCCGGTGATAAATGCCATCACGGACCGAAAAGTTATATAGCGAAACACATTAAAAAGGTTAACACCCAGCAATTCACTGTCAGCTAAAGGTGCAAACAAATGATAAAACATTAAACCTCCATTAAACCGCGATACATCCAGTTCAGATATTCCTGATCAAGTGCAGTATTCAGGCTGGATAATATTTTATTTATATCTTTTTTTGTCTTTAAAAATCTTTCTGCCTGTTGCAGTCGCTCATAAGTTCCCAGATCAAACCACCAGCTTTTATATTCCCAAAAACCCAGTTGACCACATTCCACCAGCGGAATAAAGCCGGAAGTAACCAGCGAGGAAGCACCGTCCGGCAGAGAGGCGAAGATGTCCGGCATAATGAGTGCATTTCCCGTATAAGCAAGATCATCAGCCAGTCCACTCTTCCTGAGATCACTGAAATCTGCTACCAGTTGCCCGCAGGTTGCCACGCTGGGTGTGCCGGTATGTGATAGAGCAAGCAGGCTCATTTGCTGATCTTTTTGCCAAAAGCTGATCAGGTCAGCAATTTCTATGTCACAGATAATATCGGCGTTGATTAATAAAAATGGTTCTTTCAGCAGGTGCTGGCAGTTCTTTATTCCCCCGCCGGTTCCTAATAACTCCCGCTCTTCAGAAATATGAATCTCAAAACCAAAATCAGCATGATAATGCAGGAAATGGATTATTTTCTCGCCCAGATAGCAGGTATTGATAATAAGCTGATTAACTCCCGCCTGCCTGAGCCGCATCAGCGTATAGCATAGAAGCGGAATGCCGTTTACGGGTATTAGCGGTTTTGGCAGCTCAAAAGTGAGCGGCTGCAATCTCCTGCCTATCCCGGCTGCTAATATAAATGCTTTCATATATGAAAGAAAGCTCTCCGTTGCCAGAGAGCTTTTTATTATTCCTTTTATAGAAAGAGTAATTCTCTCTTAATTATTTTGTGTCTTCTATAGCTGCTTGAGCTGCTGCTAATCGGGCTATTGGTACGCGGAAAGGTGAACAGCTTACGTAGTTCATACCCACGCGATGACAGAATTTCACGCTTTTTGGCTCACCACCATGTTCGCCACAAATACCAACTTTCAGCTCAGGATTTACTGATCTGCCTAAACGGGTTGCCATTTCTACTAATTGACCTACACCTTCCTGGTCAAGTACGGCAAACGGGTCTTCTTTCAAGATGCCTTTTTCCTGATATACTTTCAGGAACTTGCCTGCATCGTCACGGCTGTAGCCAAATGTCATCTGAGTGAGGTCATTAGTGCCAAAACTGAAGAATTCTGCTTTTTTAGCTATCAGATCAGCTGTAAGAGCTGCTCTGGGGATTTCTATCATTGTTCCCACCAGATAATCCACCCGGCTGCCTTTTTCAGCAAAAACCTCTTCAGCAGTGTCTCTGATAAGCTTCTCCTGCATCTCAAATTCTGCTACTGTTCCGATCAGGGGAACCATAATCTCAGGATGAACATCTATGCCTTTAGCTTTCACGTTCACAGCTGCTTCTATGATAGCTCGTGCCTGCATCTCTGTGATTTCCGTATAGGTATTACCCAGACGGCAGCCACGATGTCCCAGCATGGGATTAAATTCTGCCAGATCCTGCACTTTCTGCTGGATCGCTGCCAGACTGATACCCATCTCATCTGCCATTTCCTGCTGATTCTTAGCTTCGTGAGGTACAAATTCATGCAATGGCGGGTCCAAAAGACGCACGGTTACGCCAAATCCGTCCATTGCCGTAAATATCCCTTCAAAATCTTCACGCTGGAAGGGCAGTAATTTCTGTAAAGCTGCTCTGCGTCCTGCTTCATCATCTGCCAGTATCATCTCACGCATCGCCTTGATACGTTCGCCTTCAAAGAACATGTGCTCAGTTCTGGTTAGTCCTATTCCTTTAGCCCCATACTTACGGGCAATTATACTGTCTTTGGGGGTGTCAGCATTAGTGCGCACATACATCCGCGTGTATTTATCACACATATCCATCAGGGTGCTGAAATTGCCGCTGACTTCCGGTGTGATGGTTATAATTTTGCCTTCGTATATCTCGCCATTACTTCCATTCAATGAAATCCAGGCACCTTCTTTATACACCACACCATCACAGGTCATGGTTTTTGCTTTATAATCAATTTTAACGCTGCCTGCACCTGATACACAGCACTTGCCTTCGCCTCTGGCAACCACTGCTGCATGAGATGTCATACCGCCACGCGCTGTCAATATACCTTCAGCGATATTCATTCCTGCCAGATCCTCAGGCGAGGTCTCTGTACGCACCAGTATCACTTTCTTGCCCGTTAAAGCCCATTCCACCGCTTCTTCTGCGGAAAATACTATCTGTCCGGCTGCTGCTCCGGGGGATGCCGGTAAACCTTTGGCGATTACATGCGCTTTCTTCAAGGCTTCCAGATCAAATACAGGATGCAATAGCTCATCAAGTTTATTTGGTTCCACCCGCATGATTGCCGTCTTTTCGTCTATCATTCCTTCTGCCAGCATCTCAATGGCTATCCGCACCATTGCTGCACCAGTACGCTTGCCGGTACGTGTTTGCAGAAGCCATAAGCGTCCGTCTTCGATGGTGAATTCCAGATCCTGCATATCTGAATAGTGGTTTTCCAGTTTGGTTTCCACATCACAAAGTTCTTTGTATAATTTGGGCATGGTTTCTTCTAAAGAAGGATAATTTGCTGCCCTGTCGTCTTCGGATACTTCTGCCAGTTCTGCCCAACGCTGACTGCCGGTCTTAGTTATCTGCTGCGGTGTACGTGTTCCGGCAACCACATCTTCACCCTGAGCATTGATCAGGTATTCACCATTAAATAGGTCTTCTCCGGTTGCTGCGTCACGTGTGAATGCCACTCCCGTTGCGGAGTTTGCACCCATATTGCCATAAACCATTGCCTGCACGTTCACGGCTGTGCCCCAGTCATGGGAATATTTATACATATTCCGGAAAAGAATAGCTCTGTCATTATTCCAACTGTCAAATACTGCGGTGATTGCGCCCCATAATTGTTCCCAGGGGTTGGTCGGGAAGTCATGACCTGTTTTGCCTTTCACGGCTTTTTTGAACTGGTCAACCAGGATTTTAAGGTCTTCGCAGGTTAATTCCGTATCAAGTTCCACGCCTTTAGCTTCTTTCATGTTTTCGATGATCTCTTCAAAAGGATCAATGTCATTTTTATCTTCCGGCTTCATGCCTAATACCACATCGCCATACATCTGCACGAATCTGCGATAACTGTCCCAGGCAAAACGCTCATTGCCACTCTTAGCTGCCAGTCCTTTCACTACTTCGTCATTAAGCCCTAGATTAAGCACTGTATCCATCATGCCCGGCATAGATACTCGGGCACCGGAACGCACTGATACCAGCAGCGGATTAGCAGGATCACCAAATTTCTTGCCCATTATCTGTTCTATGTGCTTGATGCCATTGCCTAATTCGTCCCATAAAAGTTTTTGCACTTCGGCATATTCCATCTTTTGATATTCGGTACATACTTCAGTAGTGATAGTGAATCCGGCAGGTACCGGTACGCCAATCAAATTCATTTCGGCAAGGTTTGCTCCCTTACCACCCAAAAGTTCTTTCATCTCCGTTTTACCTTCAGCAGCTCCTCCGCCAAAGAGATAAACACGTTTCTTTTCCATCTTCTTCTCCTTAAATTATATTTATTACTTCATCTTACATTTTAATAAGCAAGAAAACACTCCTCTGACTATACGGCTTTATGTCAATGAAAAATAAATTTCTGCTACGAAAGCCCTGATTAACCGTGAATGGGAAAAGAGGTGAATAGTGAATGGGAGTATTAATGTAAAATGTAAAAAATGTATTGCAACCCGGAATAATAAGGTCTGGATACACTAATCACCAATTACCAGTCACAAGTCACCTCTTCATAAATGTAATGTAAGATTTTATTTAACCACGAAAGCCGCGAACAGCCGCGAAAAGAAGATAATGTAATGCCGAAGATGGGATTTATGTTATAGGTCCTATAGGTCCTATATGTCGTATAGGACTTATAGGAAGTTTTTAAGTGGAATTGGTCGTCCGTAACTCCCAACTTGGTTGGTTGTAATGGGATATCATTATTAATCCTGCAAATATCCTGAATCCTGTAAATCCTGATTCAGAAGATTGATTGGATGGGGACATTTAGGTTGACACTAAAGTTTTAATATACATATTTGAATAATAATATTTGCCGGGGGTACAATGAGGAAGGTAAGTCTTGTTATATTATTTATATTTATTATTTTAGGGCTATATGCCGAGGGCTTGGAGGTTCGTTCACTTGCGATAGATAATCTTGATATGCATGGCAGCGTTTCACCTGTAGTTGATAGCAATGGTGATAATTGTGCGCTGATCAGAATTGAGCATAATCTGGCAGGGGATGTACATCTTACTGATGTAGAGGTTTTTCGTCGCGAAAAGAAAACTGATAAGATCATCTATTTCTATATCAGTAAATGGGAACAATCTGTTACTATAGCTCCAGCAGAGAAATATTTACCAATAAAATATTCATTTCCAGAACCATTGAAACCTGAAAAGACCTATGTTATGAGGTTATATGGCGATGGTGAAGGTGATGAACTGGAAGATATTCCGGTACTAATAATAACAGAGCCAGAGGGAGCTGAGGTATATATTAATGATATCAAGCTTTCTCGCAAGACACCAGTTAGCGATTTTTTTATTTCAGGAACTTATCCAATCCGCTTAGAACTGGATGAATATGTAAGTATGGTTTCAGAGATCACGATAGCAGGTGAGCGGGTAGAAAAGAGTTATACTCTGCAGCCGGATTTTGGAGAGTTAGAAATAATCTCTGAGCCGGAAGTGAATCTTGAGATTCTGCTAAATGGCAAATCTGCGGGTTATACCCCTTTGAATCTGGAGCGATGCAAAGCAGGTGAATATACTATCAGCACTAAGCATAGGTATTACAGTAGTGAGAATATAACATTTAATATGGGGCGAGGTGAGAGCAAAAATATTACAATTACAGCGATTCCGGAGTTTGGAAATTTGGAAATTATTTCAGAACCGGAAGTGAATGTAACGGTTTATGCTTCCAATCAGAAACTGGGTGTCACGCCTTTCAGTATAGATAAGGCAGCAATTGGTGAATATCGGCTACGCGCGGAGCATGCAGAATACTATGCCAAGGAACAGGTATTTAAGCTTGACCGGGGAGAAGATAAGAAGATAATATTTGCTGTCAAAGCAGATTTTGGTAATATGAAGATAGTTTCAGAACCCGAAGTTAATATGACGGTTTTTATTGATGGGTTGGAGGTGGGTAAAACTCCATTAAACCTTGATAAATATGCCTTAGGTGATTATAATATAGAAGTTGAACATGAGTATTACAGGGCAAAAAGCCAGTTCATAAGTTTAAAATCTGGCGAAAAACGTAACGTAATATTTCAGCCAAAGGAAAATTTCGGGAGGCTTATTATCCGTTCTAAGCCGGAAATTGGCTTTGAAGTGAGTTTGAATGATGAGATTGTGGGAAAAACTCCCCTGGATTTAAAGAAACAGATTGAGGGAAAATACAAAATTAGCAGCAAACATGAATTGTATAGCTGTGCTGATCAGGTAATTGATTTGGCTGCATCAGAAGAGAAAGAAGTTGTGCTGAGTGCTCAGCAGAATTTTGGGACATTAAGCATTGAAACTCTGGCTGGAGCAAAAGTGTATTTAAATGGCGAAGTTTTGCAAGAGCTGGATAATCAGAAGTTAATGCCGCAAACCTTGAATTTACGGGCAGAACTTGCCAAGCATGGAGATGCGGTCAAAAAAGAAATTTTGCATAAAGGTGATGAACTAAATATCAAGCTTATACCTCAGCCTTTGACAGGTACTGTGATGATCAATCCATTTCCTGTAGATGCCAGTGTGAAACTGTTTGGTGATAGTGGTGAATACTATGAAAGCCAGGGGATAGGCAAATTTATAGATATTCCTGTCGGGAAATACAGGGTTGAACTGGAACATCCTGCGTATGTGAAAACGATTGATGAATTTATACTTGCCGAAGGAGATCGTCAGAAACTGACCATTGATATGATAGATGCTGAATTGGGATTTAGCTTGAATATCCCGGCAGAGCTGCAAGAAGAATTAATTGTTAAGCTCTATAATTTGAACAAAAGCGGAAAAAGGGAAGTGAAACTGGCAAAGCAGGATACGTTGTACCTGGTGGGTGAAAGTGGAGAACATCAATTGGAGATATCTTGGCGTCAGCAGCTTGTATATAGCCAGAAGATAGAGATAAACAGTGAGCAATTTCCCAATTTAAAACTGGGTTATATGAAATATATCACTCCTTCAGAAAAATCTAAACTTTACGTAGATGACAAGTATAAGGGGATTGGTAAGGAATTATTAGTTGTTGGCAGTGAGAATACTGCGAAAGTGAAGATTGTCCTGCCTCGATTTTCGGATTATCGGTCGCAAATCACACTGAAAAAAGAATATAGCCAATATAGTTTAACTAAAAGTAGAGATTATTTCCAACGGGCTTATGGTATACCAGTAACATTAAAACAATGGAATAATAAAACATTTTATGGTATTAAGTTACCTGTAATATCCTCGCCAGCATATGCGAGATTTTATGGAATTGAAGCAAATCTATTTTATGCTGGAAATATCAGCAAAATGTACGGTATTTTGCCAGGTAATTTCAAAGGCGAATTTAACGGATTTGCCATAAGTCCTTTGGCGACTTGTTCAGAAGATTTTAATGGTGTAGCAATTTCTGGACTGGTTTCTGGGTCAATGGACAGTTTTCGAGGTGCCTGCCTGAGCATATTTTTATCTGGTTCACAGGATTTTAAAGGATTTGCTTTTTCTGGGGCAGCAGTAACTCCTATTGATCAAGGTAAAATAGCTGACTTTGATGGAATTGCATTGGCAGGTGGTTATATAGGATATCGTAATTTTAAAGGGATAGCTTTCACTGGTGGATACATGGGTTGTAATAAAATTGAAGGTGTTTCTGTGGGAAGTGTTTTGTTATGCAATGAATTGAAAGGTATCTCATTAAGCCTTATGACTTATTGTGTTGGATCTTACAAGGGATTTCACACATACAGACCTTATAAGTCAGATTATACAGGTATAAATATCTCAGTTATTTGCAGTGTTGTGGGACCAATGAAAGGATTGCAGATAAGCCTTGTAAATGCCTCCAGTCAGCTAACTGGGGTACAGATAGGGCTGGTAAATTTTGCCTCTAAAGTGAAAGGTGTGCAGATAGGATTACTAAATGTTAGTGACGGAAAGAAAGTGCGGGGAAGATCTTATCCTCAAAGAAATATATTCCCGCTGATACATTTTAAATTTTGAACTGGGAATCGCTATAAATTGACTTGCGTAAGTTTTGCATTCGTGCAATAGTGATGTCTATTGAATCCCCAGTATCTTGTTGATGAATACATACAGGACAAGCATAGATAGGTCTATCATCTATCCGCTTGATTTTGAAGTGATATTTTGGCATTTAATTTGACATGAGAGTTTTGGTATAAATATTTGAATAATAATATTTAATGGGGGTACAATGAGGAAGGTAAGTTTTGTTATATTATTTATATTTATTATTTTAGGAATATCTGCCGAGGGCTTAGAGGTTCGTTCATTTGCGATAGATAATCTTGATATGCATGGCAGCGTTTCACCTGTAGTTGATAGCAATGGTGATAATTGTGCGCTGATCAGAATTGAGCATAATCTGGCAGGTGATGTGCATCTCTTCGATGTGGAGGTGTTCAAACGTGAAAAGAAAGGGAATAATATTATATATTTCTATATTAGTAAATGGGAGCAGTATATAACAATTTCCATAGAGAACTATCTTCCCATTAAATATTCATTTCCAATAAATCTTAAACCTGAAAAAACCTATGTGCTGAGATTGTATGGTGATGGAGAAGGTGATGAACTGGAAGATATTCCGGTGACTATCATTACTGAACCGGCAGGTGCGACAGTTTATATTAATAAAATCAGATTAAAAGGTGTTTCTCCTGTGAGTGATTTTTTTATTCCGGGCACATATCCAATCAGGATAGAATTAGACGAATATGTTGTTTTGAACTCTCAGATTAATATATCAGGCTCCAAAGTTGAGGAAAGTTATGTTCTAGAGCCGGATTTTGGAGAGCTTGAGATTATATCTCTGCCTGAAGTGAATATGGCTGTGTACCTGGATGAATCTCTGATAGGTAAAACTCCTGTTAAGCTGGAAAGATGTAAGTCCGGTTCCCATACTCTTCGGTTTGAGCATATATATTACAGTTGTGCAGCAGATACCATATATATTGAGCGTAGTAAAGCCATGCCGATTACTTTAAATCCAATCCCTGAATTTGGCAATCTGGAAATTGTTACAGAACCGGAGAAAAATCTGACAGTGTTCATCAATGAGGATTCTACAGGAAATACTCCTTTGCAGCTTGATAAATTTGCACTGGGTAAGTATAAAATCAGGGCAGAAAATGAGTTTTATACTACGGAGACTGAAAATATTGTTTTGAGTTCAGGGGAGACACAAAAAATAATACTAACACCAATTTCTGAATTTGGTGAGCTAGTAATAGTATCCGAACCGGAAGTTAATCTTGATGTTATCATAAATAAAAATAATGTGGGCAAAACACCTTTAACCCTGAAGCGGCAATTGAAAGGTAAATATACCATAAGTGGGCAACATGAGCTTTATATTATAGCTGACCAGACAATTGACCTGAAGCCTGACTCCACAGTGCAGGTGATATTTCAGGCTGAGCAGAACTTTGGCACAGTTAATATCAAGACTTTGCCTGGTGCAATAGTATATCTTAATGAGAAGGAAATAACAAAATTGGTTGATGTAAAACTTACACCACGTACCTTGAATTTAAGAGCTGAATTAGCAAAGCACCACCCTGCCCATAAAAAGGGAATCATTCTAATTGGAGATACTTTGGATTTTGAGCTTTATCCAGTGCCGATGACTGGTACAATATTGGTGAATCCAGAACCCAAAGACGCAAAAGTGACATTAAGTGGAGATAGTTGCGAATATTATGAAGATACTGGTATTTGCCGGTTTTCTGATATTCCAATAGGGAAATACGAGTTGAAAATCACTCAACCTCAATATCTACCTTATGAAGCCACAATTGAATTAGTAGAAGGTGATAAAAAGAAGATAGAGCCTCAGCTTTTAAAAGCAGAGCTGGGTTTCTCGGTAAATATTCCTCAGGAATTAGAAAATGAATTAGAAGTAGCAGTTTTTGACAAAGATATGCAGAAAGTGAAACTCTATAAAGTAAATAATGATTATTTGGTTGATAAAGCAGGATTTTATAGCTTGAGTATTATGAAGGGTAAAAATATGATATATCAGAAAGCAATTCAGATAACAAGTTCTAACAAGCCAGAAATTACACCTTATTTTAGAAGATATGAAACACCATCTAAGATAAGTCAGTTGTATCTAAATAGTAAACTTACTGACAGGGGGAAATACCTTGTGCTGGCAAGTGATGATGAAATTAATACCGTGAAGTTTAAGATACCAGGATATGCAGGATTCTGCAGGAAAGATACTTTAAAAATGGAATATTCCGATTACGAACTGAAATTAGGGAAAGATTATTATAAAAGGTGGTATGGGATCGGATTAGTTTCAAATGAAGAAGCTGTTTTTTATGGAATTAAATTACCAATATTTTATTCTCCAGTATATAAAGAATTTAATGGTATAGCGGTCAATTGGCTTTTAGGTGGTAGCGTGGAGATTGAGAGTGAGAGTGACGTGTGTACATATGATTTCAATGGTATTGCAATTGGAGGTATTGGTGTTGGTGCAAATAATTTCAATGGAATTGCAATTGGAGGATTTGGTGTCAAGACAGATAATTTCAATGGTATTGCAATTGGAGGTTTAGCAGGATCTGAAAACTTCCATGGTATTTCAATTGGAGGAGGGAATTTTACTAAAAATGAACTCTATGGAGTTCAAATAGGTTTCTATAATCATGCAGGAGAACTACATGGTATTCAAATTGGCTTATGGAACGATGTTGACAATGGTCCAGATTTTCCTTTAATAAATATTCAGGGAATATTTAAATGAAAAATTTATTTATCTGTTATCAATTGCGAATGAGATCAAGTGAGCTAATGCTCTAGACTATATTCCTCCCTCTCTGTGGCAGCGATAATGAAAGAGAGGATAATTCAAAAGATTTAAGCTAAAAATAACCAAAACTTAAATAGAAAATACAATATCCAAGCGTTCCAAAAACCATTATTCCATCTAAAAATGACTAAAAATCTCATAATTAACTGAAAATTAATACTTTAAACAATGTTTCGCTTCCCAATATCCTCCCTGTGGCTCCCGAGTGGCTCCCCTGTGGGTTACAAGAGTATGAAACAGAAAAACTTCTAAATATTCCCAGATTAATCACATTATACTATATAGTACGTTTTACTATCAATAAAATATACTGATGATCATCAATAAGATATCGGATTAAGGCGATGTATTCATCGAAAACACCTGCCCCGATCTATCGGGAACTTGAGATCAACTCATAATGTAATGTAAGATTTATCAACCACTGAAAACACTGAACACACGGAAGATGTAATGTAATGTAAGAATTGTTTAACCGCGAAAGCCGCTAAGACCGCGAAAGAATGTACTGTGAAGATTTTAATCATGTAAATATCTTAAATTTCGTAAATCCTGATTCAGAAGATTGGTTTAATGGGGACATTTAGTTTGACATTATAGTTTTAATGTAAATATTTGAATAATAATATTTATCGGGGGTACAATGAGGAAGGTAAGTTTTGTTATATTATTTATATTTATTATTTTAGGGCTATATGCCGAGGGCTTGGAAGTTCGTTCATTTGCGATAGATAATCTTGATATGCATGGCAGCGTTTCACCAGTAGTTGACAGCAATGGTGATAATTGTACTTTGATCAGAATTGAGCATAATCTGGCAGGGGATGTGCATCTTACTGATGTAGAGGTCTTTCAGCGGGAAAAGAAAACGGAGAAGATCATCTATTTCTATATCAGTAAATGGGAACAATCTGTTACTATAGCTCCATCAGAGAAATATCTTCCAATAAAATACAGTTTCCCTGAAGAATTAATATCAGAGAAAACTTATGTTTTGAGATTGTTTGGTGATGTTGAACTAGATAATGAAGAGACAATGATAATTGAAAATGAATTTATTGGTGGATTTACTGCTAATATTCCAAAAGAATTGGAGCAGGAACTGGAAGTTTGTCTATATGATAAGAAAGATAGTGATAAAGAGATTATTATTGAAAAAGACAATGCCACCTATTTCACCAGTCAGGCAGGTGAATATTCTCTTTGTTTGAAAAAGGGAAAGACTAAAGTTTACTGTCAGGACATTAGTATATCAGAAAATGCTATCACTAATATTAATTTATTCTACAAAAAGTACTTTGCTCCTTTTTCAGAATGTGTTTTGTTTGTTAATAATGAGTTAAGACATTCAGGAAAAGAGTTGATTGCTGTAAGTGATTCTAAAGATGCAAAAGTTAAGATAATTATTCCACAGTATTCTGATTATAAGAAGCAGGAACTGTTTTCTCAAGAATATGAAGAATATAAATTAGAATTATTTAGAGATTATCGTAAAAAGATTAAATATGGAATAGGATTGATTCCAGACCACGATGCAGAATTTCATGGGATTAAATTACCAGTTTTTTATTCACCTGGATATAAGAAATTTGTAGGGTTGGATATAAATCCATTTTTCGCTGGGAATAGTTTATCAATAGACGTTGAAGATAAGGGTGATTTTACTGGAGTTGCAATTGGTGGAGCTGGAGTATTGAGTAGTAGGTTTAAGGGAATAGGGATCAGTACAAATGGTGTTCTTGCTGGCGAGTTTACTGGGATGGCTATTGGTAACATTGCTGTGGGAGGTAATGAGTTTCATGGATTTGCTCTTTCGGGAGTTGTGTTAGATTTTTACTTAGGAGATATCCATGGGGTTGCTATTGGAGGTATTCACCAAATTGGATTACACTCAGGTTTCTATACAAATGATCAGGAACCATTCATTTTTCATACGGTATTATTGGGATTGTTTTCTGGCAGTATTTCTCAAAACTGCTATGGGGTATCCATAGCAAACTGGAATGTTAATACAGATACGGTAGTGGGAGTTCAAATAGGAGTGATTAATTATACAAAGAAGCTGAAGGGAGTTCAGATTGGAGTAATAAATATAGTTAAAGATGGCAAAGGAGGCGCACTGCCATTTTTCCCAATTATTAATGTGCATTTTTAGGGTAAAGACATTATGGACAGTATTCAAATAATGAAATGATTTATTAAAATATAGGAGATAATAGATGAAGAGATTTTTGATATTGATTTCGTTGCTAATGGTGGTTAGTCGTTTACTGGCAATGACTGAAAGCGAACTCACAGGGAGTGAAGATTACATCTGGGGTAGGGGAGAAGCTGAGGATTATGAAGTAGCTGAGCAGACAGCGCTGAGAAATCTTAGTGAGCAGATATCTGTGGTTGTGGAAAGCAGTTTCTGGCGTCAGTGGGAGGAGATCAATAAGACGAATATGGCTGGTAAGGTTTGATAAAAACAAAAGGAGATAAATATTTAGTATGAGTGATACTTTTAATAAAAGTGAATATTTCACCTGGATATCAGAGTTAAAATCGAAAATCCATTTAGTAAGGCAAAGGGTTGCATTGACCATCAATACTCAGCTTCTTGAGCTTTACTGGGAGTTAGGGAAGGAACTCTATGAAAAGCAGAAGCTATCGGATTGGGGTAATAGCTTTATTGAGCATGTAGCAGTTGACTTACGCAGTGAATTTCCAGAAATTAAGGGTTTTTCACGTAGAAACTTATATGCAATAAGGCAATGGTTTTTATTTTATTCTCAGAAGTATCAATTTGTGCCACAGGCTGTGGCACAAATACCCTGGGGTCATAACCGGTTAATAATATCAAAGGTAAAGAATATTGAGGAAGCAGAATTCTATTGTAATGAAGTAATTAAGAAAGGATGGAACCGTGATACATTAGAAATTCAAATGAAAAATAATCTATTTGGTAAGATGGGAAAATCAATCAATAATTTTGCTAATACTTTACCGGAAGACCGATCAAAACTGGTTTCTCAAACATTAAAGGATCCTTATAATTTTGATTTTCTAAAACTTCAAGATGATGCTTTAGAAAAAGCAATTGAAGATGAGCTTATAAAAAACATTACAAAATTTTTATTAGAATTAGGTAAGGGATTCGCTTTTCTTGGCAGTCAATATAAAATCGAAATAAGTGAAACTGATTATTTCATTGACTTGTTGTTTTATCATTTGGAGCTGAGATGTTTCATAGTGATAGAGTTAAAAGCTGGAAAATTCAAGCCAGAATATGCTGGGAAAATGAATTTTTATTTATCAGCAGTTGATAGTCAGTTTAGAAATCCGGAAGATAATCAAACAATAGGGATTTTACTTTGCAAGCAGAAGGATAGAATTGTAGCTGAGTATGCACTTAGGGATATAAATAAGCCAATCGGTATAAGCGAATATAAATTGACTGACGCAATTCCTGATAATATCAAGACAAAACTTCCTTCAATCGAAGAATTAGAAAATGAGTTAATGAAAAAAAAAGAAAATAGTAATATTTAGGAGTGAATATTTCATGAGGAAAACAATATTAGTTTTGATAATTCTAATGGTAGTCAGCAGTTTACTGGCGATAGATGAAAGCGAATTAATGAGTAGTGATGAATATATCTGGGGTCGGGGAGAAGCTGAGGATTATGAAGTAGCTGAGCAGACGGCTCTGACAAATCTTAGTGAGCAGATATCGGTGGTGGTGGAGAGCCGTTTCAGGAGTCAGTGGGAGGAGATCAATAAGACTAATACTGCTGGAAAAGAGAAAGTGGAATTGAATGAATATGCGGCTCGGATCGTTAATACTTACTCTGGTTCTTTTTTGAAGGAGACAGGGAGAATATTTATACCACCTACTAAAAAGAATAAGAATTATATTGTTTATAAATTTATAAAACGTAGTGAAAAGGACAAGTTGTTTGCCAGCAGGAAGCAGCGAGCAGAGGAGTTTTTGTTTAGAGGCAGGCATAATCGGGAGGATTTAAATATTAATCGGGCATTACTGGATTTTTACAGCGGACTTTTATTGATCACCAGTCATCCGGGGCAGGATACGATAAAAGTTTGTATTGAAAATAAAGCGAAGAATCTGAAGATGCAGCTTGATCAGGAGATTAGGGAGACTTTAGCCGGGATCACATTTGAATCTGGTAATATGAGGGTTTTAGGCAATTATAAGCGGATAAATGTGCAGGCATATTATAAAGGAGCCACGATCAGTAATCTGCGCTATTGCTATTTTGACGGAAATGACCAGATAGAAGGTAATATTCTGGACGGAATGGGCAGGATTGACCTGGTGTGTTCTTTTTGTGAGGCAGCCGAGGAGATTCAGGTAAAAATTGATTACGGAAAAGGGGCAAACAGGCAGAACAAACTAATGGACCCTGAGCTGAAAGCTTTGAACGGTTTTATTTATACAGCGGATTACACGAACCAGAAAATGATTGAGCTACCCGGAAAAGAGAGAGCAAAACCGGCAAAGATAAAATATGAAGAAGCAAAAGAATTCCGGGCAGAATCTAAACTGGCAAGAGGAGAAAAGAAGAGTCTGAAAAATATCATGGACGAAGTGATAGAAAGTTTGCGGAAAGATAAGTATGATGATGTGCGGGAATATTTTACCAAAGGCGGTTATGAGCAGTTCCGCAAACTCACGGAATATGGTGAGATCAGTATATATGAAGAGGATTTCACCATCCAGTATTTGAATCTGGAGAATCAGGTGCAGGTGCGATCAGTCCCTGTTGTATATAAACTGAATGACGTGAATAAGAAAGTAGTAGTGGAGAAGCTTTGTTTTATCTATGAAGACGGCAGGATCAGTTGGGTGAATTTTGCTTTGGAAGATAGCTATATTGATGATGCAATTGAACGCAACGAGAAATCAAAAGACTTGCAGGAACGCCTCCTGGGGATTAACTTCATGGAGTATTATAAGACGATCTTCAATACCCAGGAAGCTGATCTGATTGCTGATGTTTTTGCTGACAGTGCCAAGATATTTGCCGGCTATGTGAAGCGGACAGAGAAAGTGCCGGAAAACCTGCAGCGGGAATTGAACAATAAACTGGAACATAAAGTGGTTATGACTGAATATACCAAAGAGGAATACATATCCCATTTAAAGTACGACGTGTTTGCCAATAATAAATATATCAATATCCAGTTTCGTGATGCAGAATTGATCAAACGCAGTAGCACGCTGCCCATATATGCTATTCAGATGCATCAGGACTATTATTCAACTACCTATTCTGACCAGGGCTATCTTTTATTATTTGTTGATTTCAGTAATAAGGGCGAAGCTAAGATATTTTTCCGCTACTGGCAGGAGGAGCAAATCGGCCAGGACAGCTTACGGGCTATCAAGCCTGGCGATGTGAAGTGGTAGAAATTCAATTTTGAATTTTGAATTGACCTTTGGCTGGATTCTCGAGTATTTGACTTATTAATGGAGTAATTATGGAATTGCATGAAATAATCTTATCACGGCATAGTGTACGGGATTTTTCTGAGGAGCCGATTAAAGACTCTGAACTGGAGATCATACTGGAAGCAGGCAGGCTGGCACCTTCGGCACAAAACAGGCAGTGCTGGCGCTATATAGTGCTGCAGGACAGGTCGAATATCAAGAGCTTTGCGCGTCATATCGGGCTTTTGGGAACCGTGAATTTCTTTATTGCCGGAGCACCGGTAGTGATAGTAGCATGTGCTGAGCCAAAGCGTTCGACAAAACTCAATGGTCAGGATTATTATCTGGTGGATACGGCAATCTCATTTCAGCAGATGATGCTGGCAGCCTGGAGCCTGGGGATAGGCAGTTGCTGGCTGGCAGCATTCAATGAAGGCAGCGTGCGCAAGTATCTGGGAATCCCTGATAATATACGCGTGGTGGGAATCAGTCCTTTTGGCTATCCCAGGGATAAAAAGAGTTTATACAGTATTGCAGCGAAGAGCTTTGCCGGAAGCAATAAAAGACTGGCAAAAGAACAAATTATCACAAAGGAAAAATGGAATTTTTAATTATGAAAAAAACACTATTTTTATTATTATTTATTTTTCTTATTAACCTCGCAGCAGCAGAAACTTTGACTGATCAGGATCGGGAGATGCTGGACATCATGCTCACCAGAAGCGGGTTAGAGCTTAATTCTTTGAACTTTCTGAAAGACTGGTCCAGTGGCACAAAATTTAAAATACCGCAGATGCTGAAGGTGCTCAATAACCCTCTGGAATATCCCGTTTTTGTCGATAGACTGGCTGAGAAGATGGAGAGCAAAGAGCGGGTAGAGCTGCTGGCAGATATAATGCCAGTGCTTGCCTGGGAGGCGGAATCTGATAATTATGCTTATCAGGAACTATTTCAGGAAAAGCAGAAAGAATTTGAATATTACTATTTAATCGAAGTAAATGGTCAGGAAGGAATATTTGGCTATGTGGAGATGGTGTGGGACGAGTGTGAGATATTGCGTCAGCAGGCGTTTAGCCAGTGTAATCAGAGCGATCTGGAGCTTTGGCAATATTTGAGCACCAGTTTATGGAGTGAGGCAGAAGATTCTTTGGAATACAATGCCTATTACGAAAAGTATGAGATCACAGAACCGGAGAGCATTGAGTCTGACAGTCTGATAGCCTTGATAGAAAAGATTGATCTGGGAATGCTGTTTCAGGCGACAATAGTTAATCGGGCCGGCTTTGAAGTGATGAAGCATTATCTGGAAAATCGTCCTTTGGCTAATTCTCAGGCTCGGGAATATAAATCTCGCTATGGACTAATGCGGATTGGCAGTTCACAATCTGACCTGGTAGAGAAGGATTATGCCTTTATATATGATCCGCAGGGTAATGACACCTATTTAGGCAGACTGGAAACGGATTGGTCACGTCAGCCCTATTTCTGGCAGCTTGATTTTGCCGGAGACGATTATTATCATAATGATGAGATAGCAGGGCTGGTGAGTGTAAAAGGCGGAATTGGCATCCTTTATGATGCAGAGGGAGATGACGTATATACCGGAGCAGATTATTCAGTATCGGCAATATGGGGATATGCCGAATTATGGGACGTGGCAGGAAATGATACTTATAATCTGGGATTGCACAGTGGCGGTGCAGCCACCTTTGGGATATGTCTATTAGTTGATGAAGCCGGCAGGGACAGTTACCGCGTAACGCAATATGGCGAAGGCTTTGGCAGCACATTAGGTTTTGGAGCTATCATCGATTATGAGGGCTTTGATAATTATTATGCAGGTGGTAAATATCTGCATGTTCCCCTGGCACCTTTGGATTACCGGTCGCTTTCTCAGGGTTTTGGCTTTGGCATGCGTCCTGACCTGGCAGGTGGGATAGGTATGATCTATGATGAAGATGGCAATGATAATTATACGGGAGGAGTGTATTCGCAGGCGGTTGCCTACTGGTATGCTCTGGGAATTATCTATGATAAACAGGGATATGATTATTATGACTCCGTATATTACCCGCAGGGCAGCGGTATTCATCTGGCAGCGGGATTTTTATATGACGGTGCGGGAGAAGACCATTATTACAGCAAGCATGGACCGGGTCAGGGAGCTGCTCATGACTGGGCAGTGGGTTTTTTGATCGATCGCAGTGGAAATGATCATTATTCTGTGGAAGGCGGTAATGGTGTGGCTCTCACAAACTCAGTGACCATATTTTTAGATGGATCTGGAGATGACAGCTACCAGCGGCAGGAAGTTAATAATTATGGCTACAGCAGAGTCGCACGTGGAACCGGAGGCATAGGCATATTTCTGGATACTGGTGGAAATGATAAATACCCGGTGGAGAATTGTGCCAATGACAGTTTCTGGTGCCGTGGTTATTATGGGATAGGGTTGGATACTTTGTTAGTTGTAGAAGAAAAAGAAGTGGCAAAGATGGCAGAAGAACAGGCAGCGGAAGTGGACAGTCTGGCAGCAATCAAAGAGATATGGGAACTGGCAGCCGGCTGGGGCGTGGGCAGCAATCAGCAGACCGTGCAACGGGCAGGTGAGATACTGCTGAGCAGAGATGAAGAAGCTGCTGCCTATATTGCCGAAAATGAAATTGGTACAAAAAGCGGCTTAGCCTACCGGGCGATCAGTGAATTTAATAAGAAAACAGATAAATTGATTCCCTATGCCATTGAGCAACTGGAAAATCCTGACAGCCTGGTGGCAAAGCACTGCATAGGCATAATAGCTGAAAAGGGTGATTCCACCTATATTGACCTTTTTAAACCCTTCCTGGAAGAAGATAAATATACTAATGCCGTGTTGGGATCATTGGGAGAACTGAATTGTGCCGAAAGCGTGCAGATATTAACTGCATACTGCCAGGCAGATAGCGAAAAAAGAAGAGTAGTTACAGCTCGCAGTCTGCTTTCACTTGATCGTGAGGATAGTAAAGCAGCGTTTTTGCAGATGGCAGATGATGAATCTTTTATTATCAGGACTATGGTCAAAATATATCAGGATAAACAGGAATGACAATTATCAGGAAAAAGACCAGAGCAATCAAAGTTGGCAATGTCTGGGTGGGCGGAGATAATCCGGTTACTATCCAGTCCATGACTAATACACCAACCGCAGATGCTCAGGCAACTATTAACCAGATAAAAAGGTTGCAGATAGCCGGCTGTGAGATAATCAGGGTTACGGTAAATCATCAGGAAGCGGCAAATGCACTGCCGGAGATCATAAGATCAATTTCAATTCCACTGATAGCAGACATTCATTTTGACCATAAGCTGGCACTGGCAGCAATTGAAGCCGGTGTAGATGGCTTGCGTCTGAATCCCGGGAATATTGGCAGCGAATCGCGGGTGAGAGAAGTGGTGGCAGCTGCCAGGGAACGTAAATTACCCATTCGGATAGGTGTGAATACCGGGTCAATGGATAAGGATGTTCTGCGTAAATATGGCATGACAGCGGCAGGCTTGGTAGAAAGTGCTTTAGTGCACGTGCATATTCTGGAGCAGGCAGGTTATGAAGAGATGAAAATATCTGTGAAAGCTTCTACTGTGCCTCTGATGCAGGAAAGCTACAGGCTGCTCTCAAAAAGAGTGGATTATCCGCTGCATCTGGGCGTTACTGAAGCAGGTCTCAAATTGCGGGGAACCATAAAAAGCTCCATCGGGATAGGAATCCTGCTGGAAGAGGGGATAGGCGATACTATCAGAGTAAGCCTTACCTCTGATCCGGTGGATGAAGTGCTGGTGGGCAGGCAGATATTGCAGACTCTGGGAATGCGCAAAGGACTGGAGATAGTTTCCTGCCCCACCTGTGGCAGAACGGAAATAGACCTGGTGAAGATTGCCGGAGAAGTGGAAGCTGCCCTGGAGGAATTTAAAGACCATGATCTGCGGGTGGCAGTGATGGGCTGCATAGTTAATGGACCCGGAGAAGCCAAAGAAGCAGATTTTGGTCTGGCTGGCGGCATCGGGGAAGGACTTCTCTTTTGCCGGGGTGAGATAGTGAAAAAAGTAGCTGAAAGAGATTTAGTAACTGAACTGGTGGCACTTATCCGGGCAGATATGGAATAAATGAAAGTATTTCTCATCATAATCATTTTATTGATAGCAGGCAGTCTTATTGCTATAGAGATAGTGGAACTGGAATTCAGCGGGAATTTGATGTTGAGTGACACTGATATCCAGGCAGTGATGATCTCTTATACAGGCATGGAATATGACCAGCAGATCATGCTGGAAGATATGCAGCGAATCGCTGAATTATATAGTAAGAAAGGCTATTATCTGGCGAAAGTGATGCTGCCGGAAGTAATAGTACTATCAAAATCTACCCTGAAAGTATTAGTCCAGATAGATGAAGGCAGTGAAATACTTGTGTCAGAAATTTTGTTTACCGGTAATAATTACCTGACAACTGATAAGCTGAGCAGAGAACTTAAATCGCCCCTTGTTTTCCTGCGAGATCTTCCTCAATACATCACAGAACTGACCGGTTATTACAATCAGCAAGGCTTTTATTTTGCCCAGATAGAAATAGAAAACATCGCTCTGGAAGAAGAACAGGCAGTGGTAATGCTCAGGATTCGTGAAGGTGACTATTGCCGCTTTACTCGGAACATTGTGCGGGGAAATAAAGTAACAAAAAAGAAAACAATTCTGCAGCTAAGCCGCCTGGGTGAGATAGAAACGCCTACTCCTTTCCAGCTCCAGCAGGCAGCAAGTAATCTGCTTGCCCGTCCCTATATCAAATCCTGCCAGATAGTGCCGGTGGATGCCAGCACCTTGCTATATGAGATTTCGGAAGGCAATATGACAGCTTTCTCAGGGTTAGTGGGCTATGACAACAGTGTTGATGCCCAAGGCAGATTTACCGGCTACATTGACGTGAATTTTCAAAACCTCGGGGGAACAGACCGTAGTGCTGGCTTTTTCTGGGAGAATAGACAGAGGCAGCATACAGCTATCGAGCTCAATTACCATGAAAGTGGCTGGGACTATCCAGTGGGGGCAGATATTCAATTATACCGTGAAGAAATGGACAGCACCTGGATAGAAGTAAGCTATGATCTGGAGGTTTACTGGTATGATCTATTCAATCAGACTGGTATTTATCTGGAGCGGGAAGACATCTATCCCGGCTCCCGGAGACCTGTGCTCATTGATGAAACGCAGTTCAATAAAGCGGGAGTATTCTGGAGATTTTCCAGTTTGGACCATCCCCGCAACCCGCAAACTGGTTATGCCTGGTCACTCAAATATTATTATATCTGGAGCCGGGCTGGCGAAGCTAAAAGCGGCAGGCAGGCAGCAGAGACGCATTACC
This sequence comes from Candidatus Cloacimonadota bacterium, assembly GCA_021735645.1. Classification (GTDB taxonomy): domain Bacteria; phylum Cloacimonadota; class Cloacimonadia; order Cloacimonadales; family TCS61; genus Stygibacter. The sequence goes on along the minus strand of JAIPGP010000034.1, from coordinate 577 downwards.
AGAAATTGATTCCTTTAACGGGGCGCTGGGTGGTAAGTGCCGGGCTGAATTATAACCTGATTGAGAATAAAGGAATAACAGAGTTTGACAAATTTGAGGCAGGTGGCTCAAATAGCATCAGGGGTTTTCTGGAGAAGCAGTATGCCGGTTTCCGGGTAGGCTGGCTGAATCTGGAATTCAGATATATATTAAGTGAAGAGGCAAGGCTTTCTCTCAACGCCGATGTCGGAAATATTGAGAGTTTGCAAAATGGTAATGAAACTATTTACAGTATTGGTTGCGGTTTACGCACCGTAACGCCAGTGGGTCAGCTCGTTTTGGATTTTGCAGTGCCTAATGCAGAGCAGGGCTTTAAAAACCCGCTGGAGGGTATTGTGCATTTTGGGCTGGAAACCAGATTCTGAGTTGGGTGAGATAGTATTGGATTGTTTTAGTTAATTAAAAATGACTATCCGGCTGTCTCCGTAAAACTTGACAATAAGATTACTCGGTGGAAATTTGCTATCAAATATTCAATGGAGGTCTATTAATGAAACATTATGAAACGATAAGTTTCTTTGAATTTCAGAAGCAATAT
>JAIPGP010000033.1 GCA_021735645.1 Candidatus Cloacimonadota bacterium | reverse complement strand
CTTCAGTCATATCTTGATGAATTCTGCTACAGGTTGAATAGGAGATTTCATGAGAATGAGTTATTAGACAGAGTAATTACGGCTTGTACAAATTCTTGCGGAATTACTTATGCGGAGCTATACGGATAGTCATTTAATATTATGGATTTAAATACATAAGAAATAATAGCAAAACACATAATAACTCAAGACAAGAATAAAATAATCAAGAATAATAACCATTACAATGCAAAGAACAAGTTAAAAGTTACAGGTATTTATGATGTGATGTTTATCCATCCGCAATGTCTCACCAGCTGCCCAGGTTTCACTTTTATGTCCACTACGTCCTCTGTGTCCACTTAGTCCACTACGTCCACTGTCCACCAAATCTCATACTTCTCCTCCCTCCCGTCAATCAGTCTTTCTGCAGTTATTTCTTCACTTCGTCCTAGCTTCGACTTCATACAACCTTCCAACCTTCCAATTTTCCAACTTTCTCTCCATCCCCGTCTCCCCAAGATTCACATCCTCTATATTTAGTCAGAAAGTGACTGGCATATATCTGATCTGCAAAGATTTAAATTATATAATCTGTTCAGATTCCTTTAGATAACACCATGCACTTTCGATTTTTCCCAGGGTTTATTGAGGTAGTATTGGAGAAGAACTCTTTTTTTACCCAGCAGGTTTTCGGGAATACGGTCGGCATATTTTTCCATGACCAGGTATTCAGAGAATTTTAGCTTGAGTTCCTCAGCGACACCTGAGATGATCTTGATACCATCGGATATGGCTGCTTCATCAGTGTATTCCATCAGATTTGTATTGCAGACCAGTTCAGTAACTTTCAGTCGGGAACTATATTCGAGAGATTCCAGTAATTGGATAATGCCCTTATGGTCAGAAGTGAAGGGCCTTTTGGTGTTGATAACCACTTTCAGTTGATAACCTCTGTTTTTGATGTTTTGTACATATCTTGCCAGCGTACGGCAACCAGCGGGGTCACCGCCTACATCGAGAACGGGTTTTCTGGAGATATCCTGGACAGCACCCATAATTCTTGGTGAAAGCATCGGCATATCCGCATGAGTGTATTCGCCGTCAGGAGCTATCACAATTATATCCTGTCGGGCAAAATCCTCTCGAACTTCTCGGCTGCGAAAATAGGGATTTACTACATCAAGATCAACAAGTGTGACTGGTATTTCCTGCTGCTTGAGCTGCCAGACATAATTGATGGCATACTCGCTTTTACCGCTGCCATAAGCACCGATAATGATAACTATATCTTTATTCATATTTAACTCCTGTAAATCTGTCAGGTCAATTTCTAACTTGCTGATCGAGTGTCAACCCCGGGTTAGAAATTTAACATATAACATATACTTTGACAATATAATGGTAAAGTGGGAAATTGCTAATAGATGGTGTCACTTAGAAGAAAAAGCCATTATTAGTGCAATAAGCTCCTTCAGATTATACCTAAAATAAACATTGACATAAAAGTAGAGGCAGAGATTTTAAAAATGAGGTAATAATGAAAAAAGAGAATAAAAAGGTACTTAATGGCACAAAGGAGAGTGCTATTGAAAACATTGAGTCTGATAAAGATTACAATCCTGAAAGTCAATATCGATGTACAATCATCAGAGGCAAAACAATTTCAAAAATGGATGACTTATTGCCTATATATTCTGATATCTTGAATAGCATTTGTCCAACAACAGTAGAAGATTATAAGAAGCAATTCGATCAAGAACTGGAGAAATACATCACAAATAGTAAAACAATAGGAAATCACAGGACAGAGAATGTTCAACAACTGCTTGGGTTATGTTATGAGAATGATGGAATGGTATATTTGACAGAACGAGCATTGAATTATATAAAAGATGGAGATCAGCCAGCATTTTTTAAAGGGGTTTGTTTTAAATTTCAACAGCCTAATGGCACGCAAACAATTGAAACACTTAAAGATAAAATTAAACATCAAATTAATTTCAGACCTTACCATTTTATTATTGCATTGTTAAAGAAAGCATCAGCCAATTCAATTGTATTAACTAAGAATGAGATTGCTTTTTATGTTTTGAATTCATTAAAGGTGTTACAGGGGAAAGTAACTATAACCCAGGTTTACAATAGAATAGTTTTAGACAGAAGAAAGGGTATTAAAAATAAGGTTAAGGACAAAGGCAGGCAATATTCCTATTACATGCAACATATAAATGAGCAATTAGATTATTTACATTTAGCTAATTTAATCAGGAAGGACAGAAATGAAGTTTGGTTAAATGAAAAAGAGGATCAAGCAATAGAAATATTTATTCATGAATTAGAAAATCCTTTACAATTTGATATTTTGAAATATGATTTATCAAAGGTTGGTATTACTAAGCAGATTAATTTAGAATGGCAAAAATATTATGGTGAAATAGATGAAAATATTTACAATAAATTTAAAACAAATATAGATAGTTTGGCTGGAGATAAATCTGAAGGTGCTAAAAAAGAATTAACATCTCTCGAAATTGGTGACGAAGGTGAAGAATTTGTTTTAGAATATGAGAAAAAAATAGTCCGAAGTTTTATACCAAGACTTGTTAATAAAATTAATCATCATGGGAAAACTAAAGGGTTGGGATATGATGTAACTTCAATTGAGGCTGGTCGGGATAAAGAAAATCCAGAATATGTTAGATATATTGAAGTGAAATCGACAATAAGAGTAAATCCACCAAATTTGTCAGCCACATTAGATTCAATAACAATGACTAGAAATGAGTGGGTTATAGCTAAGCAACACCAATCCCAATTTTACATTTATCGAGTATATTTTACAGCAAAGGGGACATTTATCAATATTATTAAGAACCCCTATCAAAAGGGTAAAGATGAACTTTTATATGTGAAACCAATAACATATAGATTAGAATTTGGTAATAAAGCCATCGATGAGAGATGGGATCCGGGCAAAAATGATTAAAATTGACCATAATAATAATTTAGATGCAAACAACATTAATCCAATTGAACAAGCTCAATGTATTTTACCTTATTACGTAAAAGATCCTAATGATTTTCATAAACAGCAAATCAATGTTTTTGAAAAACTTGAGAGGGGGATAAACTTTGTAGATGCAATATCATTGAGACATGAAGTAAATTTTAAGGATGCCTTTAAAACGCCAATACAGAGATGGTATCCATATCGGGAAGGGTATTCACAAAAACTGGTAAACTATTTTATAAATAAATTAGATGCCAGGGGTATTATATTTGATCCTTTTTCAGGGAGTGGGACAACTCTGCTATCCGCCAGAAATAATGATTTAGAATCAATTGGTATTGATGTAAATCCAATTTCTGTATTAGTATCTGAAACTGAGAATGAAGTTTACAATAGTGATGATATCGCTCAGATAAAAAAGATAATCAGCTATATAAAACAAATAAAGAAATCAAATTCAGATCACAAAACATCATTTAGTTTAGCTGATAAAACATTCAATCATGATATTTTGCAATCTCTTCTCCAGTTAAAAAATGAAATAGCAAGTATTAACAGCAATAAAGTCAGGAAATTGGTTTTTGTTTCATGGCTTTCAATTATTGAAAGCGTTTCTAATTTTAAAAAAGAAGGGAATGGAATAAAATATAAAAATAGAAAAAGAACAGTTAAGGGATATACAAATATTCCGCAAGAAATCTGGGAGAATAAATATTTTCCTGTAGATAAATTCAATTACGTGAAAGGTAAATTGATTGAAAAATTAGAGATAATATTATTTGATATAATTAATTATTATGGTTCTGTGAACATAAGACCACGCATCTACGAGAGTAACTGTCTGGATTTTGATAAATTATTTAAAGAAGAAATTGGATTCACTTTTTTTTCACCTCCATATTGCAACAGCTTTGACTATTTTGAGATTCATAAAGTCGAATTATGGTTAGGCGACTTTGTAACAAGCAAAGAGCAAATGAGAAATTTAAAAGTTAAAGGTTTTCGCTCAAACACTAGTTCATTGAATAATAAATATGTTACCTTTAAAAATGAGTATTTAGAGATATTAGTAAGTTTATTTGATTCCAGCAAATTATGGAGTAAAAGAATTCCGAATGTAGTAAGGGGCTATTTTGATGATTTTAACACTCTTCTAATAAAATTGTATAATCAGACTGCTGATAATGGCTATGTGGGCATTGTAGTCGGAAATTCTGCCTATTCGGGAGTAATAATTCCGACAGATGTCTTAATAGCTGATATTGCCAGAGAAATTGGTTTTGAGATTGAATGTCTTTACATCACGCGGCATTTAACAACAAGTTCGCAGCAAAAATTAAAGTTAGAGCCCTTAAAACAATATTTGAGAGAGAGTATATTGCTATTAAAAAAGAGAAAGAAATGAAATTCAGTGAAATACAAGAAAGTTTTCCTTTAGAAATAGAAGAAAATACAATATTTACTATAAACACAAAAAGTGTAACATACCTGACGCATGATTTTCATAAATACCCAGGTAAGTTTATTCCACAAGTTCCTAAGTGGGCAATAGAAAAATACTTATCAGGATTAGAAGGTAAGATAATTTTAGACCCCTTTTGTGGCTCAGGAACTACTCTCGTAGAAGCTCTATTACATCACCATAATTGTATAGGAATAGATATTGATCCCTTATCGGTTTTAATCTCAAAAGTTAAAACAACCGTTATTAATCTTAAAAAGCTTAATGAAATAAATGAGTGGCTAATTAATTCAATTAATCAGGAAGAAATAGCAGAATTTAAGCCGAGCTGTGCAACTATTAATCACTGGTTTACTAATGATGCGATTAATAAGCTATCCATAATTAGATCATTAATTGATAAAATACCGGTATTATTTGGTAATAATAGAGATATAATAGATATCCAGGATTTGCTTATTATATGTTTCTCATCAATAATCAGAAAAGTGTCCAATGCAGATAATCAGTCTCAGAAGACATACGTCTCGCATACAAACAAGAAAATACCGGAGGATGTGAAGACTCTATTTCTCAAGCAATTAGGCAAATACATTCAGGATATTACTGCTTATACAAAGCTAATTAAAAGTACTTCAAAAAGCATAGTTATATGCACTTCCAGTGTAGATGGAATTAATAAGGTAATAGATGGGAAAATTGATTTGGCAATAACTTCACCACCCTATATAAAGGCGATAGATTATATATATAATCAGATGGTAGAGTTTTTCTGGATAGGTGATTACTTTGATATGGATACCCAAAAGAAACAAAATTTGAAGAAACAAAATTATATTGGTAATAAGCAAATAAGAAAAGAGGAATATTCCACTTACTCGCCTTACGAGCGCTTACTTAGTATAAAGGAATTAGATTTAAAACTGCAAAACATATATTCAGAAGATGTGAAAAATGGTTTTAAGCATTCATACATCACTTATAAATATTTTATAGAAATGGAAGCTCATTTTAAATCAATAAATAAATTATTGCAGGAGGACTCTCATTATATTATGGTGGTTGGGAACAGCAATGTTAGCAATATAAACTTAAATACAGCAGATTATTTAGCAGAAATTGCCGGGAGAAATGGATTTAAGCTGGATAATAAATGGGGTTACAAAATCAGAAACAGATTTATGCGTTTTGATAGGAAAGGTAGGGGAGGATTAATTCAGATTGAGTGGGTTCTTGATTTCAGGAAGAATACAAAGTGAAAATTTGGAGAGCAAGAATGAGGAAAATAGTGCTATTAGCCCTGTTTTTGAGCTTGAATATGATTGTGCATGCAGATGAGATAAGTCTGAATTTTTTTATCCATCCGCAGTTTGAGGTGGAGGATATTGCTGGACTGGCTGCACAATTGCAGGAAGCAACCATGGACAGCGTAATGAGTATCAATATTTATGCTGGAGAAATATTTAAACCGGCAATGGCAGATAGTGTGATATTATATTATCTGGGCAGGCTGCCCGGCATGCTTTTTTCACCCAACGATTTTCTGCATTACCATCAGGAGAAATATCCCAGTTTTGGTTTACTGGCAGCTAATATAGAATCTGATAGTGTAACTACTTTAAAGAAATTTGTCATCACTGTTGACACTTTGAAAGTAGGAATCTTTAGTATATATACGCCTGACTGGTTTGTGAAACAGCAATATGCCGAAGGAGTGAGTTTAAGGGCAGATGTGTTTACAGTAGCCAGGAAGCAGGTTGAAAAGCTGAAAGCAGCAGGCTGTGATCAGATCGTGATGCTCACCTCGCTCAGTAAATACGTGGTGGATAGTATGGCTTCTGAAATTGATGTAGATAGTATCATAAATTTTGATTATGCAAAAACTAAGAATACAATGATGGGCAAAGACAAGCAGACCGGTTACTATTTCGTTAATAGTGAGAAAGGTAATTTTGGCAGATTAAAAATTACTTTTACCGCCGGGAGAATTTCAACTGAGTGGCAGGAACATAGCTGGAAAGATGCACACAGAAATTGAAAAATACCTCACTTTTCTGAAATCACGAGGTTCATCTGAACACACAATAGCAGCTTACAGCAGTGATCTAAAGCAATTCAGCATTTTCATGGTGAAATATTTCCCCGATGGCAGGATCAATCTTAAGGAAGTGAAACGTCTGTACTTGCGGGACTTCCTGCGCTGGCTGAGAAATGAAGGGCGAAGTAACAGAACCCTGGCTCGCAAGGCTACGACATTAAAGAACTTTTTTTTATTCTGCTTGAAAGAGAAAATCGTGGATGAAGACCCTACCCAGTACCTGAAAATACCTAAGTATGAAAAGATGCTGCCCCGACATTTTACAGAAGCGGAAATGCTGCAATTACTTGAGCTTCCCGATGAAAACTCTAAATTTGGCATTCGTAATCGCGCCATGCTGGAGATCATGTATTCCTGCGGTCTGCGGATCAGCGAGGTAGGATCTCTGGAAACCCGGAATATTGATTTCGATAATAGAATTGTAAAGGTGATGGGCAAAGGTCGCAAAGAACGCATCATCCCCTTCGGCAAAGCCTGCCGGAAAGCACTGAAGCATTATTTGAAAGTGAGAGCCGAATTTGAACCTGAGCCCAAAGAGAAGACTTTTTTCCTCTCTAAAAGTGGGATTCCCCTGTCCGGAAGTGAGATTCGCGAGATACTAAGCCACTACTTGAACCTGATCGCCCAGACTACAGGATATTCTCCGCATAGTATCAGGCATGCCTTTGCCACGCATTTACTGGAGCATGGTGCAGATTTGCGGGGAGTGCAGGAAATGCTGGGGCATGCAAATTTATCAACAACTGAGATATATACTCATCTATCGCTTGAAGAGGTGAAGAAAGTGTATCAGCAGGCTCATGCCAGAAGTTCGGAAAAGGGGAAAAAGAAATAAATTCTCCTTTTTGGAATAAATATTGCATTAAATATAAAAAGAATTTCAGGAGGCGATATGAAAAAATTAATATTTGTTCTAATTTGTATTATAGTGTTGAACTTGTCCGGTGAAGATTTTTTGCTTAATAACCCCGGAGAAAATCAGGTTAGTGTTCTCTTATCAAATAGTCAATCTACCATAGTAAAATATGAAATTAATAAAGTATCCATCAAACCAGTTATAATAACTGGTGAAGAATATCAAATATTGCACCTGAAATCAGAATCCGGTTTACATGTGAAGGGTGAGCCGGAACTTCCGGTACTGCGAAGAGGATTACTGATTGATGGCACAAGTAATATGTCTGTGAATGTAGTTAATTTAGAATATCAGGAATTTGACCTGCTGATTGCTCCCGCTAAGGGCCCGGTATCTTTTGCAGAAGATTACGATTTAATACCTTATACTTTTGGTGAGGTATATACTCAGGATGCTTTTTATCCCGGCATTGTTGCTGAACTGTCAGAACCCTATATAATGCGTGATTACCGAGGAATTGATCTTCAGATAAATCCGGTGCAGTATAATCCGGTAACAGGTAAGGTGCGCATATATACACGCCTGGAAGTTGAGCTTTATGCTGATGGCCAGAGCAGTATTAATGTGAGAACTGAATCACCAGCCAAGATAGTGCACGATTTCAAAGCTCTTTACCAGAGACATTTTATTAATTATAATGAATTTTTGAGCTCTATGCGCTATCCTGAGATCATGGATGTTACAGGTAAGCTCCTCGTAATCTGCTATGACGATTTTATGACCGAAATGGAACCTTATGTAACCTGGAAAATACAAAAAGGTATTGAGACTGAAATCGTGGCTATGTCAGATATCGGCACTACTAATACTCAATTGGAAAACTATCTGGACACTTATTATGAAGAAGATAATGAATTAGCCTGGGTTCTGTTTGTCGGGGATGCCCAACAAATTCCTGTTATCTATAATTATTCACCCTATGCCGGTGATGCCTATTATGCCAGAGTGGCAGGATCAGATCAATATCCTGATATTATGATCGGTAGATTTAGTGCCCAATCTGAAGCTGATGTGGAAACTCAGGTTGACCGGAGTATTTATTATGAAAGAGATATCTCAGATGGTGACTGGATGCAAAAAGCTGCAGGTGTGGCATATAACGGCGGTCCTGCAGGACAGCATTATGAAGGTGGCTGGCAGCATATGGGTTACATTAGAGATGATCTTCTGGAATATGGCTATCTTCAGGTTGACGAGATTTATGAAGGTCAGGGTGCTAGTACTCAGGTTCTGGCAGATGCTATCAATGAAGGCAGAGGTGTAATAAATTACCTGGGACATGGTGAGGATCAGAATTATTATTCCATTCCTTTTTACCAAAGCGATGTGTATAACCTGCAAAATGTGGGAATGCTGCCCTTCGTTTGTAATGGAGCATGTTTGATCGGAAATTTTGCCCCCATCACCTGCTTTGCGGAGTTCTGGCTCCGGGCTACAAATGCGGATGGTGAAGCTATTGGTGCTATTGGATTTTTAGCCAGCAGTATTTCTCAATGGATTGGTGATCCTGAGTATGGACAGGACGAGTTTGTAGATTTATTATGTGCTGAATCAAAGCAGACAATTGGCGGATTATGGTATAATTGCATAAATTATGCCATGGAAATAACTTCTGAACCGGATGAATTCTGTAGCTGGAATGTTTTTGGCGATCCAAATTTAGTGGTGCGCTCAAAAATACCACAGGAATTAGAATTAAGTCATATGCCGACAATTTTTATGGGGTTTCCTTCTTTTGAAATTGATGCCGGTGAGCCAGACGTTTTGATCTGTCTGACCAGAGACGGTGAGATCGCCGCTTCAGGATATACTGGGGATGATGGAATAGTTGATCTTGATATCTCCGAGGTTCCTCAGATACCAGGATTTTTCACAATCACGGCTACCGGATTTAATAAAGTTACTTTAATAGAAGAAATTCAAATGATCCCGCCGGAAGGTGCTTTTGTTTACCTTGATGAAATGGAAATTCACAGTGGCTTGGATGAAGTTCTTCATGCCGGAGAAACTGCTACTTTAGACCTGAGTATTACAAATTATGGTACTGACCAGGCAACTAATGTCCAGCTTGAAATGATTCTGGATGATGAATGGATTGAAGTGGTTGATAATATGGAAAATATTGGTGATATGCAGACTCAGGAAAACATCTTTATTGAAGATGCTTTATGTTTTGAAGTATCGGAAGATATTGAATTTGCTCATCCATTTAGTGCAGAACTGATCTTTACCAGTGACGAAGATTCCTGGAGCTTTGAACTCTGGTTCTCCAGCTATGCTCCCAATGGTCTATGGATGTCTCCTCTGGAAATTCGCTATGAGATTGAGGAAGGTGACTCTGTGTTCTATGATCTGGTTATCAGTAATTATCTGGAAGAAGCTGTGGAAATCAATCTCAGGCTGGAAACTGAGCAAGATCGCGATGTATCTGGCTGTTTTATTGGGTGCAATACTGAGTCATTTCTACCGGGTGGAGCAGTAAACTGGAATTTTGTGGCAAATAATTATAGTATTGATAATGAATGGATATCTGAAATTGAAATTGATTTTCCTGATGAAGTAGATGTTGATGATGTTACACCTTTTGTGGGGGCTTCCGGGGGAAATATGGAAACTGAAAGTGAACTGGGTTATGGGGCAGATGTTCTCTGGCTGGGTATTTCCCCTAATGACTTCGGATTTCTGCACGGCGGAGAATCCGCTACCTGCCAGGTGGAGGCTTCGATTGATTATGCCGATCTGGATTCTTTGCTCATTGAATGGAGGATGACTGGTGATGGTTATGGGGCAGACCCACATACTGTAACCGGCACGATTGATCTATTGAATCCTCTATCATGGATATACATGGAAGATATACATGACGTGATTCCTGCCGGGTCATTCAGCGTGGTAGAACTGGAATTCGATGCCCAGCGTTTAACCCCGGGTGAGTATTTCTGTGAGATAGTAGTTACAGATGACCGCCTGGAATCCCGCGTTCCGGTCCTTTTGACCGTGGTCCCTCAATCAGCAGAAGACCAGGATGTTATCGCTGAAAATAATAGTTTTTGCGCCTATCCCAATCCCTTTAATCCCAGTATAAATATTTCCTATAATATTTCTCAAACCGGGAGCGTCGAATTGGCAGTATATAACCTCAAAGGTCAAAAAATCGAAACTTTGTGTGCCAGTGTCCAGGAGCAGGGTAACCATAACTATATCTGGAATGCAGACGAAATGCCCAGTGGAATATACTTTCTGAAAATTAAAGGGGCAGGTCTGGATACCGCAGAAAAAGTACTTCTACTAAAATAGGTAAGTAATACTTCTGAACCCTACTCAGAATAGGAGAATTTGGAAGATTTGAGCTGATTATTAGTAAAAACTGAAACTGGAAATATAGTGTTCTATCGTTTCAAAACGGATAAAGTCGCCTGTTTTTCTCCCAAAATCGCATAATTAGCTGATAATAAATAGATTACACTTAATTATGCACCCGATATCACCCCCTGTGGCTCCCGAGTGGCTTCCCTGTGGGTTACAAGAGTATGGAACAAAGTTACTGCTCATTCTATCTAAAAAAAATGTTTCTAAAACTTATAGTACGTTTTATGTCATAGCTTATCGTTTACTAGGTCCACTGCGTCCTCTTAGTCCGCTATGTCCACTGTCCGCAAAACTATTATCTCACCAACTTTATTTCTTCATTATCAAAACTATAAAAGTAAGGTTTTATCTTTATCATTATGATAAGCAAATGCTAATATCAAATATAATACAAGAAATATATTATAGAGAGTTAAAATAATAATAAACAAATCTATAACGGAATAGATTTATATCCTATTGTGTTTGTGGTACACTTCCTGCAATAGTCTTTATATCACTAAGCTATTTTCAGGAGGTTAAAATGAAAAAGAGTATAGCGATTTGTTTGATACTTATATTTGTGCTGATGGCAGGGGCGCAGCAATTTAAAACAGATTACCAGAAGAATAGAGCTGATCTATCCTTTCAAACTGATAAGATCACTCGCGAAGATTGTCGTGAAATGCCATATTCGGAATGGGTTACAGCCCCCACGGGACTCATGACTAATTATGCCGATTACTTTCAATGCTATAACCAATTACCTGTTGCATCTCAACCGGAAGAAATGGGCGGGGGCATCTACATCATGTATAGGGTAATGGAACAGGGCGGATTCAGTGAAATATGCTTCAGCTATATTGATGCAGAAGGTAATTTGCAGACTTCTTCCGGCATGGGGTATGCCGGAGCCTACAGCGACGCAGAGGTTGATCAGCAGACTGGTGATGTGTTTGGCTGCTGGCATGTACTGGCAGATGATAATGAAACTATAGATTGCCTGCTGATATATGACCTGTATCACGTGCTGTATGAACCGGGCTTATGGAAAGACCCGGTGATCACAGTGATCAATTCTGATGAAATGGATGATATCGATCCCACCGCAAACGATGAATTTATCTGGCCCGAGATCAAAATAGGTTCTTCACCTGTCCCCGGCAAACAACGGATTTATATAGTTGCCAGTAATCACAATAATTCGGACGGGGAAACCGGCTATCCTTCCGAAAACGTGATGATCTGTTTTGCAGATTTTGATACTGACGATTTAAACCAGCAAAGTGACCTGGAATGGAATTATACCACTATAGCTGCCATGGATAGCTGGAATGCCGAACAACCTGCCTGGTATCGTTCCTTTAAAGCGTTCACCGTTATGGATAACCAGATTGTCTTTATGGGCTACAAAGTTCCGGCTGATAATTCTCAAGAACCTGACCAGATGTTCTGCTTTATTAATGATAATTATGGCGAAGGTGAATGGGAAGAATATTATCAGGATTGGGAATTTGCTGAAGAGAATCCCTCTTTTTATAATGATGCCACTGGTGAAACCTGCTACCTTTATTCCAACCTGCAAAATAGCCCGACTGTTCCATATCCGCAGGTGAAACAGGAAATCATGCACTCCAGTTGTTTCAATCTGGTTCCTACGCACAATAATACACAGGTTATGTGGGCTGGAGCTATGGGAGTTACCTACAATGACGGCTATGAAGACCTCTATCGTCCCCGCTGGTTTCAAGTGTATCCCAAAACTTTCTCCTTTGACCTGATAAGCCATGAATTCAGCTTCACGGATGTATATCCCGCCGGAGCTGATCCTAATGACGATATTCCTATGAAACCCTGGGACCTGGATGAGGATGGTGAGATTGATTCTTACGATACTACCGGCTTCCCGCAATGGGCACAGGACTGGCCCATCTTTCACTGGGACACGGAGGCTTGTTTCTATTACAATGAATACTACCTGAGTGTGAATGAAGATACCGGCTGGATGGCTCTCGTCTGGATGGATGGTACAAAAGCCACTGCTGCACATGAAAACTGGATTGGGTATGAAGATTTTTTAGCTAAACCGGAAATTGCAGTCTGTGTTTCCTCAGACTGGGGCGAAACCTGGAGCGAACCCATTTTTCGTAATGCCTGCTGCATAGATGAAAACTATGATGCCGAACTTGCCTGCCAGATACCCTGCTTTATCTATCCCGGGGAAACGATCATCGATGACGGAAACGGTTATGGCACTTTACCCTTATTCTATTTAGATGACCATGATTACGGCTCCTATCACTGCCGTGAACAGGGAATGAATAATGGATCTACATTCATGTATGGTGCTTTGCGCATCTTCTTTGGTGATATTATCAATGGAGATGACGCTGATATGACGGAAACCCCGCTATTCAGTTGTAATTATCCCAATCCTTTTAATCCCAGAACCAGTATCATATTCCAAAACCAGGAAGCTGGTGAAGTGGAGGTGAATATTTATAATATGAAAGGTCAAAAGGTAAAAAACCTCGTGAAAGCAGAATATGATGCCGGCAGACACAGCGTGGTCTGGAATGGAGATAGTGACCTGGGTAGCGATGTTGCCAGCGGTATGTATTTCTATCAGGTGAAAACTGAAAGATACTCAACTACCCGCAAAATGATCCTGATGAAATAGTGTCACATGAGCAATATAAATCAGATCAGGCAGGATAAAGCTGAAAACATCAATCTGGAAGAATTAACCAGAGTGACCTTGTTCAGAACTCGCTGGATTTTATAAAAAAGCTTTTCAATCTATCCCTCATACAAAAAGCCCCGCTGCCTGATAAAGGCAGCGGGGCTACCCCTTGTAAACTGTTAATGCTGATATGTAAAATACTGGCAGTAAATAATATTTATTTGTCTTGACAGGATTATGATAAAATAAGATAATATTGATGTGCTATAAAGAAAGTCTTTAATGAATATATAAATTATGCTGTGATTGATTCAAGCATGGGAGGTGCGTATGAAAAAGCTATGGTTCCCGGTTATTATTATTTTTATTCTATTACTGGCAGGCTGCGCAGAAGATAGCTCTTCTGCCGATGAAGTATCTATTTCACCGGAAATGATCTTGCTGCCTGCAGGTGACTTCGAAATGGGCTGCTGCCTGGAGGACTCTAATCTGAATGAGCAGCCGGTTCATAACGTTCATGTCAGCTCCTTTTATATGTCAAAATATGAGATAACCCAAAAAGAATTCCGGCATATAATAGGCACTGTACCAGAAAATGGCTACGGCATTGGTGATAATTATCCCGCCTTTGGCATCACCTGGGAGCTGGCAATGCAGTATTGCAATGATCGCAGTGAAGCAGAAAATCTGCAGCCCTGCTTCAATCTGGCAGATAGCACCTGCAACTGGTCTGCGAATGGCTATAGACTCCCTACGGAAGCAGAATGGGAATATGCTGCCAGGTACGCCGGTGCTGACTCACTTTATAAATTCTCCGGCTGCGATGATGTCTTTGAAGTTGCCTGGTTTAGAAGAAATTCCCAAAATCAGGTGCAGAAAGTCGGACAGAAAATGCCTAACGCCATGGGCTTATATGACATGAGCGGTAATGTCTGGGAATGGTGCTGGGACTGGTATTCAGCTGATTATTATCAGGAAAGCCCCGTTCCTGATCCCAGAGGACCGGAAACAGGTTCTTTCCGCTTGGTGCGGGGCGGCTGCTGGTATAATGAAGATGAGTTCTGCTGCTGTACATATAGAGCAGTATCTCAATCGTATGGCAGTAACTATATCGGCTTGCGTGTGGTGCGGAACGCTCCGTAGAAAGCAAAATGCCGTTCTCCCTTTAATTGGGAGAACGGCTTGTTTTCAGGGAGAGTATATACAATTCTATCTGATTAGCAATTCCAGTACTTTACCTATTTCTATGATTGAACCCGCTGTTACTTTGTTCTGTAAAAGCAATAATGATAAGGGATTCTCCAGTTTCTGCTGAATTACACGCTTCAAAGGCCGGGCTCCAAACTGCGGATCAAAACCCAAAACCGTGATTTCATCAATAGCAGCCTCAGAAATCTCTAGTTCGATATTTCGCGCTGCCAGTTTTGACTGTAAATAGCCCAGATGAATTTCCACTATCCTGCGTATCTGCTCTTTTTCCAGTCTGTGAAATATTATTACTTCATCTAATCGATTCAGAAATTCCGGTTTAAAGTGCTGCTGCAATAATTGCATGAGCTGCGGACGGATGCTGTCTAGATCACTGTTCCCCTGATCATAGATTAATTGTGAGCCGATATTGGAAGTCATTATGATCACTGTATTTTTAAAATCTACTGTCCTGCCTTTGCTGTCTGTCAATCTTCCGTCTTCCAGAATTTGCAGCAGGATATTAAAGACATCAGGATGTGCCTTTTCTATCTCATCAAATAGAATTATGCTGTAAGGCTGCCGGCGTACTGCTTCTGTGAGATAACCGCCTTCATCATAACCCACATAACCGGGAGGTGCTCCCACCAGCCGTGATACAGCATGCTTCTCCATATATTCGCTCATATCTATCCGCACTATTGCCTTTTCAGTATCAAACATGTATTCTGCCAGACTGCGAGCCAGCTCTGTTTTACCCACACCGGTGGGCCCCATAAAGATAAAAGAACCGATGGGGCGCTGCATATCAGAAAGACCACTTTGACTGCGGCGGATGGCATTTGCTACAGCAGCAATTCCTTCTGCCTGCCCGATCACACGTTTTCCTAAAACCGCTTCCATTTGCACCAGTTTATTTAGCTCGCTCTCTACCAGCTTAGTAACCGGAATACCTGTCCATTTTGATACTATCTGGGCAATATTCTCTTCCGTAACTTCCTCACGCAGCAGTCGTTCACTTTCCGGTATCTTCTGAATTTCTGCTTTCAAGGCTGATTGCTCCTGCAGACTGCTGGCAAGCGTGCCATATTTGAGCTGGGCTACTTTCTCCAGATTACCTTCCCGCTCTGCTCTATTTGCTTCACTTTTGATGCGTTCTATTTCTTCATTCAGAGAACTAAGCCGCTGATGTAATTGCTTTTCATGTTCCCAGCGAATGGTGAGCAGGTTAAGCTTTTCCTTTAATTCTGCCAGTTCACTATCTACTTTTGCCAGTCGCTGTCTGCCAACTTCATTATCTTCTTTTGCCAGAGAAAACTTTTCTATTTCCAGCTGACGTACCCGCCGCTGAGTTTCATCTATATCTTCCGGTCGTGAATTTATCTCCATACGCAGTCTGGCACAGGCTTCATCCACCAGGTCAATAGCCTTATCCGGCAGAAAGCGGTCACTTATATAACGGTCACTCATGGTAGCAGCTCCCACCAGGGCACTATCTGTTATCTGTACACCATGATGCACTTCATATTTATCTTTGATCCCCCGCAGAATGGATACTGTGTCTGCCACGCTGGGCTCTTTCACATACACCGGCTGAAATCTTCGCTCCAAGGCTGCATCTTTTTCTATGTATTTGCGGTATTCATCTAAGGTAGTAGCTCCCACGCAGTGAAGACTGCCCCGTGCCAGTGCCGGTTTCAGCATATTAGATGCATCTATGGCACCTTCTGCCGCTCCCGCTCCCACCACTGTGTGCATCTCATCTATAAATAGTATATAATGCCCCTCCGCTTTCTCTACCTCTTTCAGTACTGCTTTTAGCCGCTCTTCAAATTCGCCCCGGAATTTTGCACCTGCCAGTAGCGAGCCCATGTCCAGTTCAAGTACTTCCTTATTTTTCAGGTTTTCCGGCACGTCCTGATTGATTATCCGGTGAGCAAGCCCCTCAACTATCGCAGTTTTTCCCACTCCAGGTTCGCCTATCAATACGGGATTATTCTTTCTCCGCCGCGATAGCGATTGTATTGTCCGCCGGATTTCTTCATCCCTGCCTATCACCGGATCAAGTCTGCCTTCTGCTGCTAATCTGGTCAGATTCCGCGTGTATTTATCCAGTACCTGATATTTTGACTCCGGATTATCATCACTCACCCGCTGATTACCCCGCAAATCCTTCAATGCTGCTAAAACAGCATTCTTTTCCGGTAAAAGACTCTTTAACTCTCTTCCCAGTTTACCACTTTCGATGATCGACAGAAATAGATGCTCTACACTGATATATTCGTCCTGTAACTTCCCTGCCAGTTTCTCGGCATTATGTAATACTGTATTCAGCTCGCTGCCGATACCGGTTTGAAAATTACCACTTACTCGCGGCAGTTTATCAAGTTCATCTTCCAAAGTGGATTCCAGTCGCGTAATATTTATCCCATTCTTCTGTAATAGTGCTTTGGTAAAACTATCTTCCATGCTTACCAGGGCGGAAAGCAGATGCAGCGAACTTATCTCCTGATGCTGCCTGTCCTGAGCAATCTGCAATGCCTGTTCTACTGCATCCCTGGCTTTAATCGTCAATCGGTTCAAATTCATATCTTCCTCCTAAAATACAGCCATTTCTGGCACTCTCAATATTCAACTGCTAAAATAATTCTAAACAAATTCTCGTCAAGTAAAATAAATAGCAGTTGACTGATAAGAGTGCCAGAAACCACGTAAAGACTTATTTAACCACTGAACACACGGAACACACGGAAAATGTAATGTAATGTAAGATTTTATTATTGAACCGTCACACTTTCATCCTTCAATCCCTCTTTCCCCCTATCCGTCACATTCTGTCCACTAAGTCCACTGCGTCTACTACGTCCGCTGCGTCCACTGTCCACCCCGTCCACTAAAAACCAATCCCCTGCTAGTTCATCGCATTTCTCCTTGACAAAAAAGGTTCAGTTGATAGTAATTAAAAGTAAGAAAAATTGATCAATAATGAAGCACAGTAAGGAGAATCGCTGATGAGACGTCTGCTGATATTGTTTTTGGTGCTGCTGGGCATACTGCCATTAATAAGCTGGAGTTTTGAGCATGACATTTATACTTCGTGTAAATATTTCCAGCAAAAATCAGCCGATAGGGGAGAGCTGTTTATAGAATATTACCCATCACTGCAGAAGGAAATTTATCAGAGTGGCAATATCACTTTAGATGGTAATCTGGAAATTTCCGGCAGAGCAGAAGCAAGCGTGATGGACAAAGATACGGTAACAGATTATAACCTGGATATTTACCGCTTCTGGCTGAGGTCATCTACGGGTCAGAGTGAATTTCGGATCGGTTTGCAAAAACTCAATTTTGGTCCTGCCAGCTATCTGCGGAGTCTGCAATGGTTTGACCGGCTTGACCCCCTTGATCCGCGACAGCAGACCGAAGGTGTCTGGAGCATGCTGGTACGCTATTATGGCCTGGATAACAGTAATTACTGGTTCTGGGTGATCTATGATAACGCGGAATTGAAGGGGCAGGAACTGGTGAAGACGCGGGATGAGACACTAGAGATGGGGGGCAGAATGCAATTGCCTATTTTGGGCGGAGAGCTGGGATTCAGTTATCATAATCGAGGTGTTGAGGATCAGCAATCAGAAGAAAGGGAAGGCAAGTTTTTTATCGAAGCTCAGGAGAAGCGGCTTGGTTTTGACGGTCGCTGGGATATTGGCATCGGTTTATGGCTGGAAAGCTCAGTATCAATTTATGAAGGAGTGGAATACCTGCCATTGTATGCCGAATCATATACAATAGGAGGAGATTACACCTTTGGGCTGGGTAATGGCGTCCATATTTTAGCTGAGCATCAGTATCTGCGGTCTGAGGAGAGTTTCTGGACAACAGCTATAGAAGCCATGAATATCAGCCTGGTAGCGGCAGATTATCCGCTGGGTATCTATGACAGCCTCACAGGGCTGGCAAGTTATGATCATAAGCAGAAAAATATGTATTACTATTTATCTTACAACCGGGTATATGACTATCTGAGCCTGTATTTTAATCTAAGCATTATAACCGGTGATCCGGTGGAAGATATGGAAGAAGCGGCAGCACCAGGAACTCAATTCCAGATATTGCTGCAATTAAATTATTAGGGGAGATCATGGAAAAACTGATCAGTATCAAAGAGATGTTTAAGCATTATCCTGTGGGAACGGGAAGATTTACCGCCTTAAAAGCTATCAATCTGCAGATAGGGGAAGGTGAATTCAGCGGCATTGTGGGACCCAGCGGGTCTGGTAAAACAACCCTGCTGAATATTATCGGCTCTCTGGATGTGCAGTCCGAAGGCAGCGTGGAAGTTCTGGGAAAGGACGTGAAATCGCTTACTCATCGGCAGTCAGCCAGTTTGCGTAGCGAACATATTGGCTTTATATTTCAAACCTATAATCTGCTGCCGGTATATACGGTTTACGAGAATGTGGAATTCCCACTGCTGCTATTGGATTATACTGCTGCCCAGCGGAAGCAGATGGTTACAGACGCTCTCCAGTGGGTGGGCTTGATACCCAAACTAAAGAGCAGACCTGCCCAGTTATCCGGCGGGGAATGTCAACGGGTGGCAATTGCCCGGGCGATTGTGAAAAAGCCCCAGATCGTTCTAGCTGATGAGCCTACTGCTAATCTGGATGCCGAAAACTCTCATCATATTCTGCAGACTATGGTGGAATTGAATAAAAAGCTGGGTACCACCTTTGTCTTCAGCACACATGATGCCAAAGTTATCAAATATCTCAGGCGTAAGATCACTTTGATAGATGGTCAAATAGCCTTTGATGAAGAGATTAGCCAGTGATCTGGAAATTAGCCTGGAGAAATTTGCTGGGAGGCGGTGTTCGCACCTGGCTGAATGTGTTTATTTTGTCGCTGGTACTGGTGACTATTATCGGGTTTCATGGAATGTACACCGGCTGGCAGAAAGATGGTGAAAATGGGATTATCAACTGGCATATAGCCGCAGGACAATACTGGCAGCAGGACTTTGATCCTTATGATTCATTTAGTTTTGAGAAGAGCTGGCAGAAAATGCCTGAAAATGTGCCGGACGCTGATGCTGTAGAATTTCTGGTTTGCCAGGGAGTGATCTATCCCCGGGGCAGAATGAAAAACATCACTATTAAAGGGGTAGAAGAAGAACAATCTTTACTGGAACTTCCAACTGAAATACTCTCTTATGAGCCGGACAGATATAAACTGATGCTGGGTCACCGCACAGCAGCTAAGCTGAAACTGCAGGAAGGCGATAGATTGATGCTGCGCTGGCGCGATAGCAGCGGCAGCTTTGATGCCACCAGTTTTGAAGTAGTGAAGATATTCATTTCCAATGTGTCCTCAATTGATCAGGGACAGGTCTGGCTGGGAATAACCCAATTGCGGCAAATGCTCGGTATAAAGGAGAGCGTTAATTATTTTTCGGTCAGGCAGCAGATTGCCGGTCTGGGTGAGCAATGGCAGTTCAAGTCGCAGGACTTTCTATTATCCGAATTCAGAGCTCTCATCTCTGCCAAGATAGCTGGAGGTATGTTCATGTATGCCCTGCTTACGTTTCTGGCGATGATAGCCGTTTTTGATACTCAGGTGCTGGCTCTCTTCAAAAGACGTAAAGAAGTGGGCATGATGATGGCTATTGGTATGAATAGAAAGCAGATCATCAGGATATTTACGCTGGAAGGTTTTCTGTCAGGTGTTCTTTCGGTACTGTTGGCGGCTGTATGGGGCACTCCGCTGCTGCTGAAATTTCAGGAGCAGGGACTGCATATGCCGGATTATATGGATTCTTATGGCGTGGATGGCATTATTGATGCTCTCTATCCGCAATATACAGTCGGGCTGGTGATATTTACCGTGCTCATAGTGCTGCTGATCATGCTGATTGTAAGTTATATCCCGGTTCGTAGTATTTCGCAATTATTGCCGGTAGATGCCCTGCTGGGGCGAATGACAGTAAAAGTTAAAAGGAAAAAACAATACTCCTGAGAAAGGCAGTGTTGGAGGAATAAATGTTTGATTTCATTTTAAAAGGCATTCTGCGGGACAGGTCACGGAGTTTATTACCGATAATCCTCATCGCCACAGGAGTGCTGGTTACCTCGCTTTATTATTCTTTTATAAGAGGCTATGAACGCATAGCTATTGACAGCAGTGCCCGGTTTGATACCGGACATGTGAAAGTGATGACCAGAGCTTATGCGGAAGAAGCTGACCAGAGACCTTATGATCTCTGCCTGCTGGGAGCAGAAGAATTGCTGGTAGAACTGCAAGCGAATTATCCTGATTTGAACTGGTATGAGAGAATCCAGTTTGGCGGGTTAGTTGATGTCCCAGATGAACAGGGAGAGACAATTGTGCAGGGAGAAAGTGCAGCAATGGCAGTAGATCTTTCTGCCGGTTCTGATGAACTGAAGCTTTTGAATCTGAAAGCAGCACTGCGTGAAGGCAGATTACCGCAAGAGCCTGATGAAGTGGTGCTCAGCACTGGATTATTCAAAAAGCTGGGCATTAAGCTGGGTAGTGATCTGAGCCTGATCACTGCCACTATGTATGGCGGTATGGCAGTAGGAAATTTCCGCGTAACGGGAGTAGCAGAATTCGGAATCCCGGTGCTGGATAGAGGGATGCTGCTGCTGGATATTTCAGATGCCCGTAGATTACTTGATATGGAAGATGGGGTAGGTGAGATATTAGGTATATATAAAGATAATGAATATAACTGGGACAAGGCACAGGCAATAGCTGATGCTTTCACAGCCGGTCATGCAGACCCTGCTGATGAGTTTTCAGCAGTAATGCTGCCTTTGCATAAGCAGGGTGATATGGGATCCATGCTGGTCTGGATGCGGGGCGCGATTTTTATTATTATCGGGTTCTTTGTCTTTATCATGGGACTGGTGCTTTGGAATCTGGGCTTGATCAACGGGATAAGGCGGTATGGCGAAATGGGGCTCCGGCTGGCAATTGGCGAATCTGCCGGGCATATTTATGGCAGTCTGGTCCTGGAAGCTTTATTGATCGGACTTTTAGGTTCTATAATCGGTACATCCGGTGGCGTGGCTTTTGGCTACTGGCTGCAAAACCATCCCTTTGATATGAGCCATTATCTCACAAATGCTACCGTGATGATGAGTCCTGATATTTCGGCTGATGTGAACTGGTTCAGTTATGTGATCGGCTTTATTCCCGGTTTCCTGGCGACTTTGATGGGTGCCGGTTTTGCCGGACTGGCGGTTTTTAAACGCAATACTGCTTCATTATTTAAAGAACTGGAGAATTAGGAGGAAAAATGAAAACAGTAATACTGACAGTTTTGATGATATTAATCAGTGCTGGTCTCTGGTCAGAAACTGCTGATGAGATACTCCGCAGGATAGATGATAATTTATACAGTGATTCCCAGATAATCAGCTCCCGTATGGTGATAGAAGGCAGGCGGGGTAGCCGCGAGATAGCTACCAGAACCTGGTCACACGGCAGCAGTGATTCTTTCACAGAATACCTCTCTCCGCCTCGCGAAGCAGGAACCAAGATGCTGAAGCTGGGTGATAAATTATGGATATATGACAAAAATAGCGATAGAACAATTCAAATGTCCGGTCATCTTTTGCGTCAATCCGTGAATGGCAGTGACCTTTCTTATGAGGATTTCATGGAGGAAAACATTTATCAGGATCGCTATACCGCCGTGATTGAAGGTGAAGAAACTTTACTCGATAGAACCTGCTGGGTATTAAAGCTGATCGCCAAAGAAGCCGGCACCACTTACTACCAGCGTAAATTATGGGTTGCGAAGGATATTTATATGCCTCTTAAAGAAGAGCTTTACGGTGAAAGCGGCACCCTTCTGAAGCGAGTGGAGTTCTCTGATATCAGAAAAGTGAAAGACCGCTGGTATCCTTATGAAATATTCTATAAAGATATCTTGAATACTAAGGGAAAAGGAACTACGCTCAAGATTGACAGCATTGACCTGGATGCCGAGATTCCGGAATGTGTATTCAGTAAAGCAAGTCTCAGGAAATAATGATGCTGCTGAAATTAGCCTGGAGAAATATCATTGGCGGTGGCTTTCGCACCTGGCTGAATGTGTTCATTCTCTCAGTTGTGCTGGTGGCAATTATCGGTTTTCACGGTCTATATGTCGGCTGGCAGAGAGATGCTGAAAATGCGATGATCGACTGGTATATTGCCGGAGGGCAATACTGGCAGCATAATTATGATCCCTATGATATGTTCAGCTTTGAAGATAGCCGGGCACCAATGGTGCAATCTATCCCGGATGCTGATGCTGTTGAATTCCTTGTCGGTCAAGGCGTTATCTATCCCCAGGGTAGAATGATAAATATCATTCTCAGAGGGGTGGAAACTCAGCAGAACCTGCTCAAACTACCCACAGATAAATTAAATTATGAAGCCGGAAAATATAAACTGATGCTGGGCAGCCGCACTGCCGCCAGAATGAAATTAAATGCCGGTGATAAACTGATGCTGCGCTGGCGGGAAAGCAGTGGCAGCTTTGATGCTGCCGAGTTTGAGATCGTAGATGTTTTCATAACCACAGTCCTCTCAATAGATCAGGGACAGGTCTGGCTCAGTTTGCAGCAGATGCGGGAAATGCTGGGAATAGCCGAACAAGTTACCTGTTTCTCGGTAAGACAGTATGCTGGCGATTTAGGTCAGGAATGGCAGTTCAAAACTCAGGATGATCTGCTGGCAGAGTTCCGGGCTGTATTTGCTACTGAAATTGCCGGAGGTATATTCATGTATATCCTGCTGATTTTTCTGGCAATGATAGCTGTTTTTGACACTCAGGTGCTGGCGCTTTTCAAAAGACGCAAAGAAATTGGCATGATGCTGGCATTGGGTGTTCGCAGGCAGCAGGTGATCGCTATATTCACCCTGGAAGGGCTTCTTTCCGGCTTGCTGGCTGTGGTTTTAGCTGCTGTATGGGGAACTCCGCTGCTTCTGAGATTTCAGGAAACCGGTATGAAGCTGCCCGAGATGATGGACAGTTACGGTATGGATGGTCTGCTGGATGCCATGTATCCGCAATATACTATCCCACTGGTGCTGATCACAATAGTGATAGTGATGCTCATTTTATTCTTAGTGAGTTATCTACCGGTTCGCAGTATTTCCAGGCTTTTACCAGTAGATGCTCTGCGGGGAAAAATGACTAAAAAGAAGAGAAGTTAATAGTAACATTCCTCTACGTTCTCTTCGTTCTCTGTTCTCTGTTCTCTGTACCTCTGTAATGATAATTCTTACATCACTTTTGCCGCGTAGTCCGGTGCGTCTCTAACTGGCGAAAGTCCAGTCCAGCCTCGTTAATAATATAAAGGTCACCATCATCTCCAGTAACGAAAATATTACCATAGCCGTCGGCAAAAGTTGCCTTAGGATCATGATAATTAATAAAGGGATATTCCCGAACGATTTCGCCATTTATTACTTTTACAGTTTTTCTGCCACTGATCCAAACCGCTCCATCCGGATCATTGGTAAAAATCTCATCAGAAGACCAGTTTGAATATTGATCTGGCATTTCAAAGCATTCAAAGTTTTCTCTGTCATATTTTATCAGATGATCTCCTCCCTTGATCCAGAGATTATTCTGATAATCAACTTTCATCTGTTGAACGTAGAAACGAACGGGCATATCAATATATAGAACTTCTTCATCATCCCAGCGCACAAGCGAATATTCCTCAATAAACCACTTAATTCCGTCCTGATCAATTGTAAAAGCCCTGAAGTAATTAGAATTTCCCAGAGGATACTGTAATTCACCATCTGAGAAAGTACAGTAAATATCTCCATGCATCCTTTCTACTAATCCGCAAAGCAATCCCTCTGGTGTGAACATGATATCTTTTACTAAGTAATTTACCTCACATTCCTCAATAATGTTAGTTTCTTCATCCCGGCATACTAAAAAATAGTCACTATAATAGGTTTTGCAATGCCAAAGATGATTAGTTAAAGGGTCAAAAGCAAAACCGCCAATTGCTTCCCTTATCATTTCTGTTAAATTCCCGGTTTCATTATTGTAAGTGTATAAGATTTTTGTTGAAGAACCGGATAATGTATATATCCACACAAGACCATTATTATCTTCTTCAATTTCATAAGCTTGTCGGGAAAGAAGGTGTTTCGTTACACGAATTACATTAATACTTGTAGTATCTATAGCGAAATTTCCAAAATCATCTTCAACCTCAATACTCAGGTTTAGTTGTCCACCATGATGGGAAATGTCTCCCCTGTATGTATATAGATGCCCATCCTGATTTATTAGATCAAAACTGTAACAGCCTAGTGGTGATCCATAACCAGATAATCTTTTAGTGATAGTCTTTATTGATGAAATATCTCTTATAAATACTTCTACATCCACAAAACCCTTAAAACTATTCCCTGGTTCCGGTGACATTATCTCTACATACGGTGCTTCTGTATCCACTAGACCGATGATACCTTCGGCATCTTTTGGAATTTCACAGGACAATAGAAGAAGAACTGCAAGTAAAATAAATAACATTCTCATTATTTACCTCCCCAATGCAGATCATATCCTAATGTAAAACATATAGAAAGGGATATGTCAGGAATAACCTTGTCACCATAAGGCTCATATTTCCCTATATATTCAGAATTTTCATATACTTTCACAACATCTCGAGTAGCACTTCCAGTATCAAAATTCATCTGAACACTTTTAAAGATATTTTTTGCTCTATTAATATGGAACCCCAAAGCGAAGCGAAAGGTGTGACCCGGCTTATAAAATTGCTTATAATCATATTCAAAATCTCCTTCATATACAATATAATCATTAGTTTTGCCATGAAAAAATTTGTGATTATAGCCCAAAAGTATATAAGGATGTAACTCCTTCACTGTTAAAAAGCTTAGATTTAGATTGCGTCCTAAGGCAAAACTTATCTGGTGAACAGATAAGTTTTGCCCTAAAAACACATAAGATAACTCCTTGGTATTCTGCAGTTTATAATAATCGTAAGAAAGGTCAAAAAAACCGGTGATATTTCTTCAGAACCATTTAATTCATGAAAATACCTTAGTTCAGCTCCTATGGCGAATGTTGAATTGTAATAAAACCCCAGACTCGGTACTGGAAGAGATTCAGGCGGATCCTGCTCATCAAAATTCTTTAATGGGATATTTAATTTTGGTGCTATCCTGAAACTTAATATTTCTCCATGCAGAAAGAAGCTGAAAATCAATAAAAAGAGTACTGTATAAACAAATTTCTTCATTTATTGCCTCCCATTACCTTTCAAAAATATTAAATAAAAATAGCAAGTTATTTATCTGAAAAATAATGAAAAAATACTGTTATTTGGGGAAATTATTCAGAAAAACCAAGTCAGTATATGTCACTAAGAACTTTTGCCCCAGTACGCTTACAAGCCATGGCAGGCTTTCGCATTTTCAGCGGCAACGATGTTGAAAAGGAAAAATAAGGAAGGGAGGATGAGGGTTATGGGCGTAGCCTTAGTTCAATTGTACGTGTAACTTAATAATGTATATCATTTGTGTGTTGCACGTGTGAGCTTTTTCATTAAGTAGGCAATTTATAAGAAGATACCGGTTTATCTAATTAGCAGGCATTGCCCAACATTAATTTCTAACGTGGAATTGCAGACTATCTTACAAAATGACTAAAATAAAAAAGCCAGCAGTGATTGCTGCTGGCTTACTATATACTATGTTGCTTATTTATTTTCTGATTTCGCTGTATAATGCCTGTCCAGAGCAGCTTTTACGAAATTAAAGAAGATTGGATGCGGTATCTGGGGACGGCTCTTAAATTCCGGATGAAATTGCACTCCGATAAAGAAAGGATGCGTGGGTATTTCCACGATTTCGCACAGAAAATCATTCAAGGAAGTTCCCGATATTGTCATCCCTGCTTTCTCGATCAATTCCCGATAATCATTATTAAATTCATACCGGTGCCGGTGTCTTTCACTTATACTTTCCTTTTTATAGATACTCATTGCCAGGGTGTCTGGTTTCAACTGGCAGTCCCAGGCTCCCAGACGCATAGTGCCACCCATCAGTTCCAGATCATGCTGATCATCTAAAAGGCAGATCACGGGCTGTTTGCAGTGTTCTTCAAATTCTGTGCTGTAGGCATCATCAAGACCGCAGACGTGTTTGGCAAATTCTATCACTGCTACCTGCATCCCCAGGCAGACACCAAAGAAAGGTATGTTATGCTCTCTTGCATAGCGGGTGATAGCTATCTTGCCGTCAATGCCCCGTATCCCGAAACCGCCCGGGATCAGGATGCCGTCCACTCCGCTGAGAGCTTCTGCTATCTTTTCGGGACAATTAGTCTTTTCTGAATCCACCCATTTGATATTAAGTTTTGCCCGATGTCCCGCAGCACCATGGATCAGGGCAGCTTCCACGCTTTTATAGGCATCCCGGTGTTCTACATATTTGCCGCAGACCGCTATTATCACATCTTTATCCGGATTCTTGATATTATCTATTATTTTATCCCAGCTGCTGAAATCTATGGGTCTTTCTTCTATTTGAAGCTGCTTGCAGATCATTTTATGCAGTCCATCTTTGATATAGACCCTGGGTACTTCATATAGACATTCCACATCAATGGCATTGATCACGTGTTCTGGTGATACATTAGTAAACAAAGCGATCTTTTCTTTCACATCATTGCTAAAGGGCTGCTCACTGCGGCAGAGCAGAAAATCCGGCTGAATTCCTATTTCCCGCAGCTTGGTTGTGGCATGCTGAGTAGGCTTGGTCTTTAATTCTCCTGCCGCTTTGATATAGGGCACATAAGTGAGAAATACAAACACGCAGTTTGATCTGCCTTCCTTTAAGGCAAACTGACGTACTGCTTCCAGAAAGGGCAGGCTCTCAATATCGCCAACTGTTCCACCGATTTCTGTGATTACAATATCGTCGTCCTTTTTACCCATCTGCCGAATTAGAGTTTTGATCTCATTTGTGATATGAGGAACCACCTGCACAGTTTTTCCCAGATAATCCCCCCGTCTTTCCCGCATGATCACCCGCTCATATATTTGACCGGAAGTAGCATTTGATCTGGAAGAAAGAGGTGTGCCGATAAAGCGTTCATAATGACCCAGATCAAGGTCTGTCTCCGCTCCGTCATCCGTCACGAATACTTCGCCATGCTGAAAAGGACTCATCGTCCCCGGATCCACATTGAGATAAGGATCAAATTTCTGCATGATCACATTGTATCCCATTTCCTTCATCAATACCCCTATCGAGGATGATGCTATTCCCTTACCGAGTGACGATAATACTCCACCAATAACAAAAATGTGCTTAGCCATTGCTCATAATTCTCCTGTATTTGTTTACTTTATAAACCATGATTCACCTAAAAATACCTTATTAAGATATTCCAGGTTTGTCCCCGTGATGCGGGACGCTATACTGCGAAACTTCTCTTCATTATCTGAAACATAAAACAGGTTTTTACCAATACCTGATGTTTCTATTTCCGGCAGTTCAGATTCCAGCTCTGAAGCTATCACTTCGGCACTGTCTATCAGTTTGATCTTACCTGCTGTCACTTTGATCAGAGTATCTTTTAAAATGGGATAATGTGTACAGCCCAATATCAGAGTGTCATAATCAGCTTGCAGAAATTCTGACAGATATTCCGCTGCTATCTGATGTGTTACTGTATGATCTTCCCAGCCTTCTTCTACTAAAGGTACAAATAATGGACAGGCTTTCGCCAGTACTTCTATTTCAGGGTTCAGCTTATGTATCTCCTGCTGATAAGCACCGCTATTCACCGTTCCGTAAGTGCCTATTATTCCTATTTTGTGATTAGCTGAGTGTTCAACGGCTGCTTTCGCGCCTGGCTGGATAACGCCGATTACCGGTACTGGAAGCATTGATTGCAGAATTGGCAAGGCAAGAGCGGATGCCGTATTACAGGCTACTACAATGATCTTAGCTCTGTTTTGCAGTAAAAATCTGGCATTCTGAATGGAGTACTGGATGATGGTATCCGGAGATTTGGGACCATAAGGCACCCTCGCTGTATCACCAAAATAAAGGATGTCTTCCTGCGGAAATTGCTTCCTGATCTCCCGGAACACCGTGAGACCGCCAACGCCTGAATCAAATATCCCAATCGGGTTTTTCATATAATATCCCCTCTTGAAGCTGCATTTAAGATACTTCCTCAATTATTTCCCTGTCCTTGAAATGTAGAGTAAAAAAAAAGACTCGGTTTTAATTGTCAATAACTATAAATCACCCCGCCCCTCAATCCCCTCATAGTGCGAAGAGGTGAAGAGGCGAAGGGGTGAAGGTGAGAAGGTGAGAAGGTGAGAAGGTGAGAAGGTGAGAAAATGAGAAAATGAGAAGGTGAGAAAATGAGAAGATGAGAAGGTGAGAGGATGGGACTGAGAGAAAATATGAAAGAGTGAAAGACATAAACAGCAATGCTACCGTAAAAATGCTTATCATCCGGGTCCGGATGGTTTGGTCTTAATGTAGGTCAATCTTCCCAGATTGACATTAAAAAAGAGCTTAATCCGGGATTAAGCTACATGAAAATACCACTCATTCCAGAGCTGGGTGGTATGTGGTCTTAATGTAGGTCAATCCTCCTGGATTGACATTAAAAAGAGCTTAATCCGGGAGGATTAAGCTACCTGAAAATACCACTCATTCCAGAGCTGGTTGGTATGTGGTCTTAATGTAGGTCAATCTTCCCAGATTGACATTAAAAAAGAGCTTAATCCGGGAGGATTAAGCTACAAAAAGTCAACCATTCCAGAGTTGGGTGGTCTGGTTGCGCGTCTTAAACTGAGAGAAGCATTCAGGGCAATGTGAGGTTTTATTTCAAAAGAGCTATCTTCTTCACCTGGTTTATGGAGCTATTTTCATAATGTATAAAATAAATCCCGCTGCTTTGGTTTTCTGCATCCCAGCTAATGGAATGTTTCCCTGCTTCAAAATAACCATTAACCAGTGTTACTACTTTCTGCCCTTTCAGATTATAGATTTTCAGCGATACATTTCCACTTTCAGCCAGTTCATATTGAATATTTGCCACCGGATTGAAAGGATTGGGATATATGCTCAGTTTATCAATATACTCAATGATGTCATCATTATCACTCTGTGGTAATATGAGCATTTCGGGATTTATGAAATCACCCAGTATCATATCGGATTCAAATGTAAAACCATAATCCAGTTCAACCAACTCAGCATCTTCATTTTCCTGATAATAAAGCCGGAAACCGTCTTCAAAAGGTTCATCACTATAAACCATCAGGGCAAAATACTTTCTATCCAACTGCTTTCTGTAATCCAGCAGTTCGCTGATTCCTCTAACTTCATCCTCACAAAAAGCAGTGATAATCGACTCCTCCGGTATTTCATCTATACAGCTGAATACTAAAGTCCCATTAAATTCATAAGCATTATAATCAAATTCTCGATGTTCAATTTCTGCAAATGTCTCTTGAGTTGTCTCATTACTTTCCCGGGAGTAATTTTCAGGGAGCGGATAAGTAAAGCTGCATTCTGTATTGGCATTCAGCTTATAACCACTCAATGGTGTTAATTCTTCCAGACTGCCCAGCCAGCCGGCATCTTCATAATAGTAAGAAAAATTTGCCTGGCCCTTGATAACGGTTGCATATTCTCCCAGACCGCTTAAAGCATAATTAATATTTTCCGTCTCCTGAGGTGAATATGATATCCAGTTCCAGCCGGGATACACGTTATATTCCACCTGCCAGATATTTGCCGGGATGCCCGAGAATTCCAGTGTGTCTGCTTCTGAAAGTTTGATCATATACATTGTTTTAGCATTAAAATCATTCAATGAGCCTAACCAGCCGATTTCTGCATAGTAGAAAGCACTCTGAGTCTGGTTCTTGATATTTTCTCCATTATCTCCTATCGAACCAAGTACATTGTCTATCCCCATATCTTCATTATCAATATTGACCGAAAACCAGTTCCATCCCTCTGCTAAGGATTGTTCTATTGCTATATCAGGATTTGCCAGAAATTCATAAGGCTCAATTGCATTACCTATCACCATATTGGCAATAAATTCCATACTTCCCCAGACATTCATGATTTCACCGTTATTTTCGTAAGAGTCCCAGTATTTAAATCTCAGTATCTCACCCTCATCCACATTGCTGTAAACTACCGGTAAAAAAGCTATATAGCCATATTCTGAAGTATAGTCAATGATAGTCCCCATTTCCAGACTGCCTACTCCCCGGCATTCATCTCCCACAAAACAGCCCAGCATACCTTCAGTATGATCCACCAGATCATAATCCAGATATACGGCACCCCAGATACTGCCACAATAAGAAAAATCCTCCGGGTTCACCTGCCAGTCTGGTGTCACTGTTATATAATCTTCTTTTATTCTGGTGGATGTTTCCCGCCCGGTGGAATTTGCTGCAGTTAAACGCACAGTGTAAACTCCTGGTTCATTATATATCCAGACTGGGTTTTGTTCATTACTATCTATCACACCATCATTGTCAAAATCCCACTGCCAGAGTTCAATTGTATTTTCCGATACCGAGCCATCCAGGAAAGCTACTGCTAATGGACTGCTGCCATAAGTTGTTGATGCAGAGAAGGTAACCAGTAATTCTCCATTATACAGTGACCCTAACAAATCTGAAATATAGGGATAGCCATTATTAAAATTAGAATAAATATCCCAGAAATCATCAACTCCATTATTTGTTTCTTCCCTAAAATCCCAGTTAATATTCGTATAGGTGCTCATCATCTGCATTTCTGCCGTGGTTCTGCCCAGTAAACTATATATATTACTGCTATTATTTCCTATTCCGGTGGATTGCCCGGAGGTTTCTGTATTCCAGACACATCTGCTGATAACAGATGAATTAAAATTCCGACCTGCCAGACCTCCAACTTCTATATTACCACTTACACTTCCTATGGCATAGCATTTGCTTATCGAGGAAAAATTACTATTGTATCCCGCCAGACCACCGACGCTTTCATTTCCGCTCACATTACCTGTTGCATAGTTGTTGCTAACCGCGGAATTATTATTATTAAATCCCACTAATCCGCCAATATATTCAACTCCATTCACAGCACAAGTGGCATAGTTTTCACTGATCGTGGAATTATTATAATTAACTCCCACTAGACCACCAATATAAGATTGACCACTCACACTGCCGGTTGCATAACATTCGCTGATTGTGGAATTATCACTATACCCCGCCAAACCGCCAACATGGTCAAGGCCAGTTATATTGGCATTTGTTATTCCTAAACCTTCAATGATTGCTCCACTTGAATATCCAAATAGTCCAATATTGGTTGTAGCAGGTCTGTTTATATAAAGCCCATCAATAATATGGCTGCTTCCGTGATAATTTCCTGAAAATGGATAGTTGATCCTCCCGATCAGAATGAACCCAGCCCCATCATTCCAGTTTTGAGTAGCAGTGGCATCTATATCGGCTGTTTGCACAAAATATTCACTCCAGTAACTTTCATGTGCACTTAGCCATAACAAGTTATCCAGTGTAGCTACCAGATATGGTTCAGCTTCAGTTCCGCTCCCATCCGGCTGGACACCTCCGTAAATTACTGTGATATAATCCTCTTTTATCATTGTATTAGTTGAATTATTATTATCGGTTACCGTTAAAGTAACAGAATAAATACCTGCTTCACTATAGACAAAGGATGGGTTCTGTTCTTCAGAGTCGTCCATACCGTCACTATCAAAATCCCATTGCCAGGCGATTATACTGTCCTCTGGTACAGATTCATCCATAAAATTTACGGTTAATGGAGTATAGCCAGAAGTTGGAACTCCAGAAAAGTTAGCCAGAAATTCACCCAGTGACCAATTCAAGTCTGAAATAAAAGGATAACTATTATTTAACTCGCTGTTAATTTCCCAGATATCTTCAGTACCGTTGGCAGTTTCCCCGGAAAAATCCCACCCGATTGCCGTATAGGTGCTCATTATCTGCATTTCTGCTGTCGTGGCAGTAATTACATCAGAGATAATCCCATTAACATTATTATATCCCACTGCACTTGCCTGACCAGATGTCTCTAAATTCCAGATACAATTACTCACGGTTGACCAGTTAACATTAGTTCCTACCAGGCTGCCGATACGCCAGCCTGTACCTTGAACACTACCGGTTGCATTACAATTGTTAATTGTGGAATCATTAAAATTAGTTCCAGTCAAACCTCCTACAAATTCACCTCCAATCACATTGCCGGCTGCATAGCTGTCACATATTATAGATGATACTGCATTTTGTCCCGCCAACCCGCCAACATTCGTATCTCCAGTTACGCTTACTGCTGCAAAGCATTCGCTGATCGTGGAACCATAATTATATCCCGCTAAACCACCCAGTTCACTATTTCCACTCAAACTACCGGTTGTATAGCATTCACTGATTGTGGAATTTTCATTATATCCAGCCAGACTACCAGCAAAATCAAGACCGGTTATATTGGCATTGATTATCCCCAATCCTTGTATGTTAGATCCATTATTATATCCAAAAAATCCCACATTGTCAGTGGCAGGTCTATAAATATAGAGACCTGCAATATTGTGATTACCGCCATTATAATATCCTGAAAAAGGAAAGTTTACCGTTCCTATCGGACTGAATCCGGCACCTTCATTCCAGTTTTGCGTGTCTGAGGCATCTATATTTTCTGTTTGCACAAAATAACTACTCCAGCTGCTTTCATGTGTGCTGATCCATAATAAATTATCCAGCGCAGACACCAGATATGGTTCAGCTTCGGTTCCGCTCCCATCAGGATGGACACCTCCGTTAATTACTGTGATATAATCCTCTTTTATCATTGTATTAGTGGAATTATTATTATCAGTTACCGTTAGAGTAACAGAATAAATACCAGCCGCGTTATAGACAAAGGATGGATTCTGCTCATAACTATCAATCACTCCATCATTCTCAAAATCCCATTCCCAGGTTATAATAATATTTTCTGAAATCGATTCATCCGTGAAATTTACTGTCATTGGAATATCGCCATAAACCGGAACTGCAGAAAAGTTTGCCAGTAACTCATTTAATGACCATTTCAGATCAGAAATATAAGGATATTCATCATTCACAATACTATAAATATTCCAGATATCCTGTGTTCCATTTACAATTTCTCCTGCGAAATCCCATCCGATAGCCGTATATGTGGTATTTATTTGCATTTCTGCCGTAGTTGCACCCAGTAAATCAGATATCTCACCATTATAATTAGCTCCCACTCCCTCATTTTGCGGGAAGGTTTCTATGTTCCAGATACTGCTAAAGATCGAACCTGAATAATTCCAGCCCACCAAACCACCCGCATTAGTTTCTGCACTCACACTGCCAATGGCATAACAATCGCTGATCGTGCCGGAAAAAAAATTCAATCCCACTAATCCACCACCGTCCGAAACTCCCATTACATCTCCGCTGGCAAAACAGTCACTGATCGTGGAACTTTGATTCACTCCCACCAGGCAACCTACGGAATCATTGCCACTCACGTTACAAGTTGAATAGCTGGCGCTGATCATCGAAGCAACATTTTTTCCCACCAGACCTCCGATATTAAAAGATGTCCCATTCACATTTCCGCTGGTAAAACACCTGCTGATCACAGAAGTGTTATTCCATCCCACCAGTCCACCCACTCCTGCTCCTCCACTAAATACTACATTGGTTACGCCGGTAGCTTCTATGAATGCTTCGGTGGTATATCCAAACAGTCCCAGATTATCAATGCCTGATCTATTGATATAGAGTCCGTCAATAATGTGATTGTTTCCGCTGTAATTTCCGGAAAAGGGATTATTAATATCTAATCCGATCGGGCTGAATCCTGCCCCATCATTCCAGTTTTGCGTGTCAGTTGCATCAATGTCCTGTATTTGTATAAAGTAGGATGAGCTTACCCAGGCGGTTTGGGTAGTGCTCAACCAGAGCAGGTTATCTAAAGACATCATTTGATAGGGGTCTATTTCAGTGCCAGAACCTTCCGGCGGGGTGCCATCTGCAATAAGCCAATTAAATATAATCAAAAATATTATTATTAATAATTTTTTCATAAGTATAACCCTCCGATTAACTTAAATCATATTATATAAGATAATTTGCGTCAAGAAAATGTCAACAAATAATAAAATGCTGTCTCAGAGTTATAATTCTGATTCTTAATTCCTTTCTGATGTGATATTAAAGAAATCTTAATCTAGAAAGATTAAGCTACAAATGCCAACCATTACAGAACCAGGCGGTCTGGTCTTAATGTAGGTCAATCCTCCTGGATTGACATTAAAAAGAGCTTAATCCGGGAGGATTAAGCTACCTGAAAATACCACTCATCCCAGAGCTGGTTGGTATGTGGTCTTAATGTAGGTCAATCCTCCTGGATTGACATTAAAAAGAGCTTAATCCGGTAGGATTAAGCCTGGAGTTTGGACATTTTAGCATCCATATAAGTAGGTTATAAAAATAAAATTAATAATTTAGTTGACATACATACTGGCTTAAATTATTTTGTCTCCAATATTATGGAGGTTATTATGGAAAAGAAAAAGAATGTTATCCTCGATGCATTGCTCCTTATAGAGGAG
>JAIPGP010000137.1 GCA_021735645.1 Candidatus Cloacimonadota bacterium | reverse complement strand
ACTTATAAATACTATCTTACGAAACTTGGTAAATCCCTCATCATAGCAGGTGAAAGACTTAAGGAGGTAGTGCTTATTCCAGCTTTAGATTATTAAATTTCTGCCAAAAATTGACAGAATATTAGTTGCAAGGTACTACAGCAGTCTGTTTTCCGAAGCTGCCATAGACATGGTAATTAATATCTGGATAGGAGAAACAAGCCTTATTTCATTAAGTGATGGCTGGATTCCGGCAAATGAGCTTTGCCTGGTGTATAGCGGGATATTTGATTTCCCAATCGGCAGAAATGAAAACTTTATTGTCCTGGATGAGCCTTATCTTTATGAAGGGGAAAACCTGGTGATCATGACTGAGCACTATTACAGTATCCCCTGTGGTTATGAAGATCCGCTTTTTTTATATACAGAATATCCCGAGTTACCTGTCCGCTGCCTGAAATGCCATGATAACCACGCGAATGAGATCGATCCCTATAACCCACCGGATGACCACTATCAATGGAATCTGGCACCCAATACCAGACTCTGGTTTAATTGTGAAGATCTGGGTTCTATCAATGGTTATGCCTTTTCTGCTGCCAATAATATGCCTCTGGAAAATATACTTATCCAGATATCTGATACTAATAATCATACATATACAGATGAGTATGGCTATTATGAATTCCCCGAATTAGTTGCTGGCTCTTACTCACTGGAAGCTTCCAAACTGGGATATTTCCCTGAAGTCATCGATCTGGAAGTGATCACAGATGAAACTACACAGCAAAACTTTTATCTGCAGCCTATAGACCAGATAGCGGTGAGTGGGCATATAACTGGTTCAGATCAGCCCGAAATTAGCCTGCCAGGAGCTGAAGTTAGTCTGCGGGGTTTGGGCATTCACACCTGTTATACTGATGAAAATGGAAATTTCAATATTCCCACAGTCTATGTAAATACTACTTACCAGCTTTATGTGATCCTGCAGGGTTATGAAATCCTCATGGACGAGATAATTGTCACTACAGAAGATATTGATTTAGGTGAGCTGATGCTGATTGAAATAAGTTATCCAGTCAGTAATGTTACCGCCTGGCAGAATGATGAAGATACTATTATGAATCTGAGTTGGAGCAGTCCCAGCACTGATGGCAGCAAGTTCTGGGATTTTGAGGAAGATGATGGAGGTTTTGAGGTCACTCTCACCTGGGAATGGGGTATTGATGAGATGGTGGGCAGCCACTCCGGCGAAAAAGTCTGGGGTACTGCTCTAAATGAAAATTATCCGGGTTATTCTTATGGTGAAATTGTTTCACCGGAAGTGAGGATTTTCTCAGATGATGCAATACTAAGTTTCTGGCACTGGTATCACATGGAAGAAAATTATGATGGTGGAAATGTTAAAATTTCCACAGATAACGGGACAACCTGGTCAATAATAACCCCTTTAGGTGGTTATCCCGAGAACGCTATCCAAAACAACAATACTATGTCAGATGAACCAGCATATAATGGAAACTGCACAGACTGGATACCGGCAACCTTTGAGCTGGGAGAGTTTCTGGGAGAAACCGTGCGGCTTAAATTCCAGTTTGGCGTTGATTCTAACATCAATTTTGAAGGCTGGTTTATTGATGATGTGTATATAGGCTCAGCAGCTAATAACCAGCGTCTGATAGAAAGCTATAATATATTCCGCCTCCTCTTTGATGATCAACAAAATCAGGCTAACTGGGAAACTATTGCCATCGGCTGGACGGATACCACCTATAGTGACCCCTCCTGGGAAAGAGTTGATAGTGACATTTATAAGTATGCCATTGAAGCAACCTATTCCGGTAATATGATTTCTGAGCCAGTTCTCAGTAATTACGTTGCCAGGGGTTATTACA
Organism: Candidatus Cloacimonadota bacterium; assembly: GCA_021735645.1. Lineage (GTDB taxonomy): Bacteria > Cloacimonadota > Cloacimonadia > Cloacimonadales > TCS61 > Stygibacter. Next base: position 4,366 of record JAIPGP010000137.1, on the reverse strand, counting down.
CCACTGCCTGCGTCACTGTATATGACATGAATCAAAATCCTGTTCCGGATGCCTGGGTACAATTCACCTGCGAAGATGATGGACCAGAAAACGACCCCATCGTATATGAACAATATACTTATGAGAATGGTGAAGTATACATTCCCCTGCTCTGGCGGGGATATTATGATATCCTGATCATCCCCGAAAATATGGAGCCCTATCAGGACGGCACTTTTCTGATCGATACACCATATACTCTTACTGTAAATCTGGCAGAAATCCTCAATCCGGTAGCCGCTTTAGACTATAGTGTGATCAGCAATGATGTAACTCTCCGGTGGTCAACACCCTCAAATCAGCATTTTTATGACTTTGAAGTAAATAATGGAGATTTTACGGGAGATGATGAATGGGAGTGGGCAAATGGCTGCAATCAGGGGGAAGCCTTTAGCGGTGAAAACTGCTGGAGCCTTTGTCCAAATGAGGAATATCCCACAAATGCCGATATTTCATTGTATACTCCTGGTTTTCTGATTCCCACAGAGGATACTCAACTCAGCTTTTATCTCTATTATTATATAGAAATGTGTGACGGTGGAAATCTGAAGATTTCTACAAATAATGGCATTAGCTGGGAAATTATATACCCCACTGATGAATATCCAGCCCGAGTGTCTGTCTGGAATGCAGCTATGCCAGGAGAACCCTGCTGGAACGGATATTCTAATGGTTGGGTGCAATGTGTATTTGAATTAGGTGAATACAGGGGCGAAGAAGTGTTATTCCGGTTTCAATTCAGCTCAGATGACGGTCCATGTTATGATGGTTTTTATATTGACGATTTCCGCATTGGACAGCCTTCTCCCGGAGTAAGAGTACCGGAATATTACAATGTTTATCGTGATAGCGTGCTGATCGCCACCAATCTATTGGAATCAGAATTTCTGGATGCCGAAATGGTGGATGGAACTTATACCTACGGAGTAAGCACTGTTTATTCTGCTGGTGAATCTGAGGTTTCTGAAGTGGAAGTGATGGTATATCCCATAGATATAAGCGGATTCATCACCCTATCGGATCTGGCAGGAAATCCGCCTGCTGAAGAAGTCACAGTCACTTTGGAAAATGATATTTTTTTCTGGGAAATCAATACAAATGAGAATGGTGAATTCTGCTTTGAGAATATCAATGGCAATCAAACATATACTATTCGGGCTGAATATGATAACTACTATGCCTGGAGCGAAGAATTACAGGTAAATGATGAAAATATCAATTTCGATATGATCACTCTGAACCGGGTCATCTACCCCACCTTTGACGTAGCCGCTACAGTGAATGAAGCTGATACTGAATGCTACCTGAACTGGAATGAACCCGAAACCTGGAACGAATATGAGATCAGCTTTGATGATGATGAATCTGAAATTTCTACCTGCTGGAATGATGCCACAAATGAACGGGCTGTCTGGTTCACTACTCAGGGCGGTCCCTGCATGGTGACTGGAGGCAGCATCAATATTGATGATGGGTTATGGCCCTCAGGAAATGTTTTAGCTCCTTTCACTGCAGCAGTCTGGGAATTTAATAGTAACTCAGGTTTGCCTGGAGCTATGCTTGGTTCTGTAGAAGTGATTCCGGAAAACTATTTCTGGGTAGATTTTACCTTTGATAATCCTATTCTTATTGAAGGAACTGAATTCTTCCTGGGCTATATCCAGGATACTAATTACCCTGATTGCCCCCCAATAGCGGTTGATGAAAGCTACCCTACTGTGAACCGCAGTTTCAGACACTGGCTCACAGGCGGCGAACCCTGGATGCTGAATCCTTATTATCAGGATTTTATGATCAGGGCAATTGTTGCCGGACCGGAAGGAAATGAGATAAGGCTTGATTATAATAAACCCACAGTCGATATCTCTGGTTCATTCCCTGCCGGTTCAGCTTGCAGTCAACCTCCCAATCACGTTACAGGAATCATGCAGACCGGGGCTGCCAGCTATCAGCAGATTACAGGTTATCAGCGTGATTTAGTGGGTTATAACATTATCCGTGGTGAATATGAAGAACAAAATAACTGGTATATCTGGAACCCGTTAAACACTGAACCTGTTACAGATTTATCTTTCATTGATACGGACTGGGTGAATATGGAACTGGAAACCAATTATTCTTATGGCGTGATTGCGGTTTACGGTAATAATAATCTCACGGTTCCTGCTTTCAGTAACTGGATAGCGCGGGACGCCTTCGCCACTCTGCAACTGAGCCTTACCACAAACACTGGTGATATCCCAGCCGGAGCAATTGTCACACTCACAGCCTCAGCTCCTGATCCAGACGGCATTTATCCCGTGCACAATGCCATCACTGACGAAAATGGTGAATGCACGATTCTCTGGATACGTAAGGGAAATTATGAACTGGAAGCGGAACTGGAAGGCTTTGCTCTATTATTTGAGCAGATAAATATTCTGGAAGATGAGGTTTTCTACGATGGCATGATCACAGAAATACTTTATCCACCCTATCAGCTTAATGCTCTGGAAAACCATACTGGCACTATTGACCTGAGCTGGCACGCACCTGCTGATTTCGAAAACCTTTATTATGATTTTGACGGTAGTGAAACCGAGTTTATCGGTGATCCTGGCTGGGTTTGGGGTAACACTTCAAATTCAGGTGAACCACCCAGCGGATACAACTGCTGGAGCACATTCCCTGGAGAAAATTATGATTTCTGGTGCAATATAGCTCTATTCTCTCCTCCCCTCACTGTGCAATCTGCAGACACTCAGCTCATTTTCCAGCACTGGTATGACATCCGGTATTCGGCAGGAGCAAATGTGAAAGTTTCCACTGATGGCGGACTCTCCTGGCAGGTGATTGAACCATTTGGTGGCTATCCGCAGGAAGAAGCTTATCATGGAAATCCAGCAGTTGGAGGTCAACCCTCTTTCGATGGTAATTCCGGGGGCTGGATAACTTCTGCGTTTTGTCTGGCAGATTACTATGAGCAGGAGATCATCATCAAATTCCATTTTGGCTCTACTGGTTCAGAACCACACCTGGGCTGGGATATTGATAACGTATTTGTAGGTATTCCGGATAACCAGACAGTCAGGCGTGACCGAATGGAATGCTATCACCTTTCCCGCGGACTGGCTGATGAACAGGCAAATTATGATGAATGGGAACTCCTCGCCTCTGGCTTGCAGGATACCACTTATCTTGACTCTACCTGGCTGCAAGTTACAGAACCTGGTGAATACCAGTACTGCGTCCGGGCAGAATACACCGGCAACGTGCTTTCCAATCCCTCCTTTTCAAATACGGTTAGTCTAATAACCCATGTTCCGGTAACTATCAATGTTTCCTGCAATAGTGGTGACCCGGCAGATAGTGCTCAGGTGATACTTGCCGGACATGATGGCGTGCATAATTATAATGCCATTGTAGCGGATGGTTTTGTACACTGGGATGAAGTCCGTAAGGGTGTATATTATATTTCCATCCTGAAAAACGGCTTTGAACCCTGGCAGGACCTGGAATACTGGATAACAGATCTAACCGTTATGAATATTGAACTCATCGAAATACCATATCCACCTGCTAATGTTGCAATTGATTATGTATCTGAATTACTCACCTGGGATATTCCTGTAATGGGGCTTTCTCTTTCAACTCAAAATGCACTTAGCAAAGCCTCTTCAACTGATCGCTACGTAAGTTATTATAACATCTATCTTGCTGACGATATAGTTGGACAAACTGTAGAACTGCAATACCCGCTCGCAGATCTAAATATTGCTGAAAATCAGATATTGGGAGTTAGTGTCTGGTATTCCTCCAATGTAGAATCTGAGATTATAGAAGTAATATACAATTCAGCAAATGGCATTGTTGAAATCCCCAGGATTACCTGCCTGAATCACAATTATCCCAATCCTTTTAATCCTTCCACCTGCCTCAGTTTTGTCCTGGCAGAACCCGGTTACGTAACACTGGATATCTGCAATCTGAAAGGACAGAAGATAATTACCCTGCTTAATAAATCACTACCCACCGGAAAATACAAAATTCACTGGGATGGCACAGACTCCCGCAATCGTCAGGTTGCCTCGGGTATATACCTCTATCGTCTACACACTCCAGACTATCATGCTACCCGAAAAATGATCCTCCTCCGCTAAACATTCACCCAGAACAGGTTATATAATTGTTAATATTAGCTATATATAACTTAAACCCATATTATGCAGTAGTACCTTGCAACTAATATTCTGTCAATTTTTGGCAGAAATTTAATAATCTAAAGCTGGAATAAGCACTACCTCCTTAAGTCTTTCACCTGCTATGATGAGGGATTTACCAAGTTTCG
>JAIPGP010000136.1 GCA_021735645.1 Candidatus Cloacimonadota bacterium | reverse complement strand
TTGTGCAGTAGACTTTTGCAAAGAGTGCTAAGGTTCTGAGTGCAGATAAGTTAGAAAATGATCAGTGAATATTTTTTATATTTATTATCATTTTCTATCTTATTCTGTGCCAGAAACTTGGTGCTATTTGTGAAATCCTACTGCATAATATGGGTTTAATTTCTCGGGTTGAAATTTTGAATAAATTAGCTGATTGCTCGTAGTTCTCGCTACTCGAAGATCGTGCCGTAGCCTTGTGCAGCGTAAGCAAAGAATGAACTCCCGGAGTACCGTTAGCGATGCAAGTCCTAATTAACTGGCCAATTATCATTAAAGCTCCTGCTATGAAAACAAGAAAAACAGGGGGATGCCAGTTGGCAGAAAAGATTTTCAATCACTGACCACATTGTCTTCACTGCCGAAAATAATGCCAGAATAAATCCGTTCTTTTCTTACATTGTCAATGCTGTCCGTGACTTCCGTGGTTGATAATCTTTCAATTGGTTTCGATTTATCCAGGTTAAACTTTTGCAAAGAGTGCTAATCCCGCTCTATCGGGATGATTGCAGTTGGATTTACCCATAAATGTTCACTGTTCTCTGCTACAAGTCCTCCCCAGCTTCAGCGTAGGGGGATGCCAGAAACTTGGTGCTATTTGTGAAATCCTACTGCCTAAAGTGGGTTTAATCCTTTTTTTATGATTATTATTTCGTATATCTGAACTTCCTGGCTATTATAAATCGCAAAATGTTACTAAATGTTACTAAAATGTTACCTCATAACTGCCTGCTATTACGTTAGTTACAGCAGAAAGTAACATTTTTGCCGTTTTTTGAATATTTATACCCCTATTTTTAACTTTTAAAAAAATACAGATTTTCAAGTTCTTAATTACAACTTCTTAACTATTAACGACTAATCGAAAATACCTCATAGCTTTGTGCGAAGGGGTACAACCTACAACTAACTCCCCTCATCTCCCTTTCTCCCCTCTCCCCTTCTCCCTTTCTCCCCCTCTCCCCCTTCCCCGGCATCATCGTTATGGTTATCGGGAACTCAGGTTATATTGTCCTGTCTTCTGTTATAATTAGATCCAGCTGCTGATCATGCTCTTCTATGGGTAACCGTTTAACAACCTGCATCTCAAATCCCACACCTATCTTATAGGAATCTATGCTGCTGAGAAAGCGGTCATAAAAACCTCCACCATATCCCAGTCGATAGTGATCCTGTGAAAATGCCACGCCAGGTACGATCACAATATCAGGAGAACCCAGATACAAAGGACTTATCTGGCGAGGTTCATGCAAGCCAAATTTTGTCTCTTCTAATTGACCAAAGCTGATCACATAATAGTTTTCCATTTCTTTGCGTCCAAAATCTGCCCTGGGCATTATCACCATTTTGCCTTTGGTCCAAAGATATTCTATGAAGGGACGAATATCCACTTCTTGATTTATCGGGTAATATACATGGATGGTATTAGCTTCTTCTATCTTGGTAAGTTTTTGCAAACCCTCGCAAACAGCATCACTTTTCTGCCTGTATTCTGCCGGTGAAATCTCCTTACGCTTTGCTAAAATTGTCTTCCGTAACTGCGGTTTCATCATTAATCCCTGTATTCTCTGGCAATCTCAATGCAAAGAGCTACCAGATTCTGATAATCATCCAACGAAATATGGCAGTTATGGCTGTGGGCAAAGCGTACCGGAACTCCCAGAACAATTGTCGGAATCCCTTTATTGGCTGTATGAATCTGCCTGCCATCAGTTCCACCACCCCTGCGGACAGTTGGCTGCACAGGAATGTCATATTTTCTGGCAATCTGCATAATACTATCTCTGAGTGGCTTCGGTATGATCAATGTAGGATCATATATCCGCAGATGCACTCCCTTGCCCACACAAGTCTGAGGGGTGCCCGGTATGCCGGGTATATCATCTGCCGGAGCTCCTTCCAGCACAAAACAGATGTCGGCATCTGTATAAGCCGCTATTGCCTGAGCTCCGCGCGTGCCCACTTCTTCCTGCACACTGCCGCAAAGATAAAGCGTATTCTCCAGCTCTTCCTCAGCAAGCTCTCTACCCAGATCTATCAAAGCGGCTATTCCCACTCTATCATCAAAAGCCTTGGAAAACATCCGCTTATTCTGTTCATTATAATAAAACCGGCAAACCGGGATCACAGCATTGCCCAGTGAAATACCAAAATTCTGGATAGCGTCTGCTTTATCTATTGCCCCAATATCAATAAACATATTGGCTATCTGAGGCATAGTGCTGCCGTCAGCCAGGAAATGTTTTGGTATTGACCCTATAATGCCAGGGATTTTCTGATCATGGTCATTGATAATATCTACTGGTGAAGAAAGCAGTGTATTAGGATCCCAGCCTCCGATGTTCTGGATTTTCAGCATGCCGGAAGGCAGAATATCCGCCACTATAAACCCGATCTCATCCTGATGAGCAATAAACAGCAGTTTCCTGCCCTGTTCTTTGCCCCTTTTTATAAAAGTGATATTACCCATCCGGTCTTCCTCATACGCCAGATCAGCTAAACTTTCCTTCATGATCCTGGTTATTTCTGATTCATGTCCGGATATCCCCGCTGCCAAAGTTAACTTCTTTAATAATTCTATACTTTCCATATTCAACTCCCTTACAGTTAATCTTTTTAATCTAAATTCTAAGTCAAGGAAAATGACGGAAGCCGCTAAAAAAGAAGCATAGGTAAACCCATATGCTTCTTTTATTTTTCTTAAGCAGAAATCCCGCTAAGTTTATTTAAGTAAGGTTATTTTCTTGATAAATCTCGAATTGCTATCATGTTTATATTTCACAAAATATAACCCGCTGCTGTTTTGGCTGGCATCCCAAACAAATTTGTAACTGCCTGGCTCATAATTTTCTGCTACCAGATTTTCTACTTTCTGTCCCTTTAAATTGTAAATGCCAATATCAACTAATCCAGGTTCGGGAACCGAGAAACTAATATTTGTGACTGGATTGAAAGGATTGGGATAAATCTCTAAGCCCGGTATAATACTAACTTCTGAGGCTAATACATCTAAAAAATCCAGATTCAGCGCATCAAAGGCAAGATAAATCGATTTATAAAAATCAGGCATATTTTCTTCGGCTGGATATTCTTCCAGAATTTGCAGTAATACATTATCCGCATTGTATTTACAATCCAGGTATGACATTTCCGTGAATTCATAATAATCAAAATTGATCAGATCATAACCAAGAATGTATTCTAAAACACCCGGCTCACTTTCTTCATAGATCAGATAAGCCCGATTAGCAGGATTTACAGCATGCCTTAAATTATGCGTTGTGCTGGTAAAATCCTGTAGTATAGAAGGGAGAAGGCTGTTTATCTCTTCCATTTCTCCAGCGGAATTGATCAGCCAGAGTTGATTTTGTCCCTTTACAAACCACTCGTCATTTATGCTTTCTATCTGATCTAATACCCTTAAGCTGTCAGTTACTTCAATCCGCTCAAAATTATTGTCCTCATAATCCAGGATAAAACAATCTTCTCCACGACACAGCAATGAAAATCCATCACCCTGCGGACACCAGTCCAGCAGACGAATATCAGATTCACCTTCAGTATACGCCAGAATTTCTTCTGCTTCACCCGTTGCCAGATCTATTGAATAGAGCTTAAGAATGTTATGAGGTAGCATGGGATAATGACCCATCGAAGTAAATACCAGTTGCGGATAATCAATTGGATAAAATTCCTCATTAAACCTCACATCTTCATTATATTGCTTTCCATATCCTGTAGGACCGTGAGTACCACCATAGTTCCAGTGTTCGATATCCCACTCATCCTCATCTGGATGGTTTAGGCAATCACTTCCAGACCGATGCACAAAACCTCTGCGATACTGATGCACTCCTCCATAAAGATATATTGTTCCCCTATTACCCATTCCCGGATTTACTTCTTCGGGCCATACTGGATTATACCAGGGCAGGTCAGTACCATATGGATGCACATTGGGCAGATTATAATTTGGATCCTCAAAAGGATAACCACATGTAGAAAATGGATTTGTATATATTGGCCCACCACTGTGCATCTGAAATCCAGAATCTCCTGACCAGTAGGGAGAAGGCGGATAGATGTACTTATGAAAATCAGGGTATTGCACGTATTGGGTCAGACCTGGCATTTTTTCCAACTCAAAGCTCTCGGTAGAACCATGAGGATGTTGATACTCATAGGTAAAACACCCTTCATAATGCGTATTCAAATCACCATAAATATCCATGTTACCTTCACCTATTGCAGCATAACAACCATACAAATATATCCCATCACAATTGTCAGCATGGATATTCCCTTCCCAGTCCTGCCATTTATATTTGATAATAATCCGTTCCTCTGACACTAAGCCAAAGATAAAATCTCCTTCATCTGGCGAGTCACCCGCAATCACATCTTCATAAAGTATGTCTCCAGTGATATAAACAGTATCAGCACAACCAAAAGTTACATTATGCCCCACTACACCTTCTATCCAAAGATCGCATTCTACCATAAAGGAATGTCCATCAAAAATCAACACTTCTGTGTCCTCTGACCAGATCAGTTCCTTCACATCTATATAATTTGTCCAGATAGAATCTCCTACTGGAAATTCCAGATGTTCAGCATCTGGAAAGCTATTGTAAACCTTAAATGTATCTCGTTCAGTTATCCAATCCGCATAACGCAATAATGCTAATTGCCCCTCCATCTGAACATACAAAATATCATGCTCACTGCTTTCTTCAAGTAAATACCCATTCTCCCTGATCTCTCCAGCTATGGATGGAAATGATATCGAACCGCAATTTTCCTGATATCCTTCCAGAAAAATATCCTGCATAGGTAATGTGTAACTACCTGGACCACCTGTATTATGATCACCAATAATGCCAGAACAATAAACTGGTCCATTAAAAACAGGAAAACCGTTAATTCCTATTCCACCACCCTGTTGTATCCAGATATTATCGTTAGAATAGACTATCCCGGAAAGCTCATCCCTACCCCAGAAACTTACATGATCTGTATCTGTATATTCATCATTTTCGGAGCCTTCATATAAACTTACATACATCATACTGCTCAATGGAAGCCGCTCATGTTCTGTCGATGATCCTGCTAGATATACTCCAGTTTCCGTGATTATCGGTAATACCTGACTTTTGGCTGTAACCCCTTCCAGCTCTGCAATAGTAAATGAATTTCCTCCGTTTGTGCTTCTGGCAAGATTTATTTTCGTAGTCTCTGCATCAAGATAGATAATATTTATTGCTCCATCCTCATCTACATAGATAGTTGGAGCAAATTCTAGCTTTTCAATCTGATACATATCTTTTTCATATCCGCTATACTCACTCAGGACTCGTCTTGTATAACTACTTCCCCCATCTCTGGATTGATGCATTTCCAGAGATATTTCCCACCTGCCCGTACTGTTTCCATTCACAAATGTTACTCGATAGCAGACCAGATAAATGTTATCTTCATAGAATCCTGCCCCATTCTCACTATCATAGATGACCCGCTCATTTTCTCCACAAGATATCACTGGTATCGGTGCAAAGGTCTGACCTGATAAATAAAGTGCGGATATTAATAATAAAGCAAAATATAAAATTCGTCTCATCGCTCCTCCTGAAAAATATATTTATTATCTGCTTAGCAAATCCATGTGAAAATTGGCAATGTACATAATACTTGTCAAGAAGAATATTATATTTCTCCCACTCCCCAAACAAAAAGGGAAGACTCTCAGACTGCACCTTGTTTTATCATCTTGTATTTCAGATTATCTCGGAATCAGCATCTTGCCGGAATGATATCCTCCATCTGACTGCAGGCACTAGAAATATACTCAGATTGGCAAACAAATCACAACTTGCTACAAACTATTACCGTCTCACGTTTCCCTTTCTAACTTTTCACCTTCTCATTTTCTCATCTTCGTTATATCCTCCCCGCCATCGTTATGGTTATCGGGAATGCTGAATTAAAATATTTCTTCTATCTGGTCGTCATCAGCGTACCACCTCCTATACACGGCTGACTTATCTGGTATTATTGATTAATGAAAAACAGACTAAGATAATTTATGTATGCAAGAAACACAACCTCTACTCTTCCTTTCGCGTAGTTTCGCGGCTTTAGCGGTTAATAAAATCTTACATTCCTGCATTTTCCCACACCCAGAGCAAGGATGCACTGGAGACAACGTCATCTTCAGCTATGTGAAATCATCCATCTCTTTTCTCATTACATTCTTCCGTGTGGTC
>JAIPGP010000143.1 GCA_021735645.1 Candidatus Cloacimonadota bacterium | reverse complement strand
AGATGGTAATGCCGGGAGATAAAGTAACTATATCAGCAGAGCTAATCACACCGATCGCTATGGAGAAAGGTCTTCGTTATGCGATTCGTGAAGGTGGAAGAACTATCGGTGCCGGTGTTGTCGGCGACGTTATCGAGTAGGAAAAATGAGAGAAATCATTACATTAGCTTGTGAAGTATGCAAGAATAGAAATTACTCAACTACAAAAAATCGAAGAACACATCCACAGAGAGTTGAGTATAATAAATATTGCCCAACGTGCAGAAAACATACTGCACATAAGCAAACTAGATAATAATGCAGGCTTGTAGCTCAATTGGTAGAGCACTGGTCTCCAAAACCAGGGGTTGCGGGTTCAAGTCCTGCCGGGCCTGCCACTAAAGTGAGATAATATGTTTAAAAAGATATTCAATTTTTTTAAGAGCGTTAAGACAGAGATGTCTTATGTATCCTGGCCAAATAAAGACGACATTAAAGAAGGAACAACTGTAGTTATTGTGATGGCAATTTTTGTAGCCATCTTTTTGTCCTTGATTGATACAGGATTCGGCTTTTTGATCAGAAAACTATTAGTATTAGGTTAAATTAATGAAATGGTATGTAGTTCACACCTATGCTTCGCATGAATTTAAAATTAAGGAAGCAATAGAAAAAGGTATAAAAGAAAGCCCTTTAGAAGATAAAATAGGCCAAATTCTTATACCAACTCAGAAAACATTCCATATCCGAGACGGGAAAAAAGTCGAACGCGAAAAAAAATTATTCAATAGCTATGTTATATTAGAGGCGGAACTAACACCTGAGCTGTATTCGTTCGTAGTAGGATTGCCCGGTGTCACCCATTTCCTGGGAAGCGGAAAAAAACCTCAACCTTTATCAGAGCTTGAAGTGAACCGTCTGTTGGGTATTGAAGATCGTGATAAAGCTACGTCTCAAAATGTTGATTATCTCCCAGGGGATATGGTAAAAATCACATCTGGTCCCTTTAGTGATTTTGAAGGTGTTATTGAAAAATTACAAGATGACAAGCTCAAACTAACTGTTAAAGTAACAGTTTTTGGGCGGGTAACACCAGTAGAAGTTCGAACAGATCAGATTGAATTATTGTAAATAGAGGAAATAATGGCAAAACCAAAAGATATTGAGCATATGATAAAATTGCAGCTTCCGGCTGGAAAAGCAACACCTGCTCCACCGGTAGGTCCAGCTCTTGGACAGGCAGGGATCAATATAGGAGAATTTTGTAAGGCATACAATGATAAAACAAAAGACTCTCCCGGAATGATCTTCCCGGTTGTAATTTATGTAAAGAAGAATAAATCCTACACATTTGAAATAAAGACTCCTCCGGCAGCGGTTCTGATAAAAAAAGAAGCAGGACTTGCGAAAGGATCAGGAGTTCCACATATAGAGAAAGTAGGCAAGATCACGAAAGCTCAGGTAAAGAAAATAGCTGAGATTAAAATGAAAGATCTTAACGCATATAACCTTGAAGGTGCAATGCGTATGATTGAAGGTACTGCAAGAAATATGGGTGTATTGGTCGAAGACTAAACCATTCAGTTTCTTTGCAGGAGATTATCGATAAGGAGTGTTAATGGCTAGTAAAAGGTACAAACAAGCTCATGAGATGATCGACAAAACAAAAAGATATGAGCTCGATGAAGCAATTGAACTGCTTTTGAAATATCCAAAAGCAAAGTTCGATGAAACTGTTGAACTACATATGAATTTAGGTGTCGACCCTCGGAAAGCTGATCAACAAATCAGGAATTCTCTAGTATTACCACATGGTAGTGGGCAGAAATCCACTGTTCTTGTTTTTGCAGAAGGTGATAAAGCTGATGAAGCAAAAGAAGCCGGAGCTGATTATGTTGGAGTTGAAGAATTCGTTGAAAAGATCAATTCAGGTTGGCTGGATTTTGACGTAGCGATCACAACTCCTAACTTAATGAGTAAAATAGGCCGCTTAGGACGCGTTTTAGGACCACGCGGTCTTATGCCGAATCCTAAAGACGGAACGGTAACAATGGACATTAAGCAAGCAGTTAATGATTCTAAAGGCGGGAAAATTACTTATCGTATTGATAAGTTTTCCAATCTGCATATCATTGGTGGAAAGTTAAGTTTTACAGCAAAGCAACTTTCGGAAAATTTGCTTACTATCATATTGGCAATAATCAGAGAGAGACCTGCAGCATTAAAAGGCATTTACATCAATTCCATTATCCTCACTTCAACAATGGGTCCCGGAATAAAATTAGATGTGGCAAGCGTAACTAAGCTTGCAAGGCAATAGGAGTTTATTATGGTACAAACTTACAAAATTGACGAAGTAAAATCAATCAAAGATAGACTTAATAATGCCAAATCAATTGTTCTAATTGATTACAAAGGGATCAACATTGCGGAAGTGAATGAATTGAGAAACAGAATGAGAGATGCTGATGTTGATTATTTCATTTCAAAGAACACTTTCATTAAGCTGGCACTTAATGAATTGGGGATCAAAGATTTTGATGAATACTTAAGCGGTCCTACAGCTGTAGCAATTTCAAAAGTAGATGAAGTAGCCGCCGCGAGAGAATTAGCAAAATTTAAAAAGAATATCATGGCAGATAAGAAATTCCCGAAATTCAAAATTGGTATAGTTGATGATACCGTAATGGATATTGATCAACTTGAAAAATTAGCGGAACTTCCTTCCAAAGAAGTACTTCTGTCCATGGTTTTACAAGGTTTCAATGCACCTATCACTGGTTTTGTTGCTGCTTTAGGTGGAATCTTGAGGAAATTTATATACGCAATCGACACGATAGCCAAAGAAAAAGAAAAAAAGTAAATATATATTACGATGGAGGATATAATGGCTGAAAAGAAACAACAAGTTATTGATATAATTAAGGAAATGAGTGTACTTGAGCTTTCCGAACTTGTTAAAGAACTCGAAGAGATCTTTGACATTACTGCTACTGCACCAGTAGCTGTTGCTGCACCCGGAGCTGCTGTTGCCGGAGAAGCTGCTGAAGAACAAACTGAATTTGATGTTATCTTAACTAGTTCAGGAGCGAAGAAGATCCAGGTTATCAAAGCTGTACGATCAATCACAAAATTAGGTTTGAAAGAAGCTAAAGAATTAGTTGATAATGCGCCGAATCCGATAGTGGAAGGCGTACCAAAAGAAGAAGCAGAGACAGTTAAAAAACAACTTGAAGAAGCTGGTGGATCGGTAGAAGTTAAGTAAACTATTGTATAATTACACGGAAGTGAACTCGAGTTCACTTCCGTTGCCTTATTTATAATGATGGAAATTTGTACATTTTTTAAATGTACACAATGAAATAAGGAGTATGAATTTTGAAAATTCAAAATTTTTCTCGTATTAGAAAGAAAGCTGAGCAATCTGGTCTTCCCTTTGTACATGTACCAAATTTGCTCTCAATGCAAATTGATTCGTATGAACAATTTCTGCAGAAGGATGTTCATCCGCAAAAACGTCTTGATGAAGGACTTCAAGCAGTACTGAAATCAATATTTCCTTTAGAGGATCATAAAGGTATTTATTATCTTGAGTTTATTGATTACATAGTTCTGAAAGAAAAATATACAACAGATGAGTGTATTGAAAGAAATCTTTCCTATCAGGCACCTGTTAAAGCAAGAATGAGACTTGTGATCTACGATGAAGAAATTCTTAAAGATACAGGTGAAAAGAGGGTAAAAAGCACGATCGAGCAAGATGTTTTTCTTGGCGAGATCCCACTGATAACAAATCAGGGTACATTCATTATTAATGGAGCTGAAAGAGTTATTATTAGCCAGCTTCATAGATCTCCAGGTATATTTTACTCCGAGACTAAACATGCCAGCGGTAAAATTCTAAATTCAGCAAAATTAATTCCTTATAACGGTTCATGGCTTGAATTTAACATGGATAGTTATGATGCTCTTTTTGTTCTCATCGATAAAAGGCGAAAGCTTCCAGCTACTGTATTATTGCGAGCTGTAGGTTTATCAACAAATGAGGAGCTCCGAGATCACTTCTATAAAAAGGAAAAAATTGATGTAAAAGACGCTAAAGATCGGTTCCTCTATTCTGATGTAATTAATAAAGAGACTGGTGAAGTATTGTTTAGCGCTGGTAATGAAATAGAAAGTGACAACATCGAAACCATGATTGAAGGCGGAATTAAAAAAATAGAAGTTATTACATCCGAATCTGAGATCACTCGGAAAATATTGGAACAAACTATTGCTAAAGATCAAACAATAACCCAAGAAGAAGCTTTAAAAAAGATATATACTTTGATCCGACCTGGTGAAGAACCAACTTATGATATTGCACTTGAGCTTTTCAATCGTATGTTCTTCAATGAAAGAAGATATAACCTCGGCAAAGTTGGACGGCACAAATTAAATACCCGCTTGGGTCTGAACATCGATAAGGATACACATGTCCTAACTAAAGAAGATCTAATTGCAATCATAGATAAACTTATAGCTGTTTATAAAGATGAAGATAAGATTGATGATATTGACCACTTGGCTAACAGAAGAGTAAGAACCGTTGGGGAACTACTTGCTGAACAATATAATATTGGTTTTTCCAGAGTTGCCAGAACCGCAGTTGAGCGAATGTCAATTGCTAATCCGGATGAAGTAACACTTCATGACCTGATCAATAGTAATGCACTTATTGCTGTTGTACAATCTTTCTTTTTAACCGGACAGCTTTCTCAATATATGGAGCAAACTAATCCGCTTACTGGAATTACTCATAAAAGAAGACTCTCTGCGCTTGGTCCTGGCGGACTCACTAGAGAACGTGCAGGTTTCGAAGTACGTGATGTTCACTATTCCCACTATGGCCGAATTTGCCCAATAGAGACACCGGAAGGTCCGAATATAGGTTTAATATCCTCTCCGGCAATGTATGCGAAAGTAAATGATTTAGGATTTTTAGAAACACCTTACATCAAAGTAAAAGATGGAAAAATAACTTCCCAAGTTGATTATTTGGATGCTAATCAGGAAGAAGACTATGTTATTGCTCAGGCAAATGTGAATTATGATGAGAATGTAACAATTACTGATAAACTTGTCTTTGCTCGTCATCAAGGTGAATTCCTACAAGTGAAACCGGAAAGTGTGCAGTACCTTGATGTATCACCGCAACAAATTGTTTCTGCTTCTGCATCCTTAATACCTTTCTTGGAACATGACGATGCGAATCGTGCTCTTATGGGTTCCAACATGCAGCGACAAGCAGTCCCATTAATGAATCCAGAAGTTCCAATTGTGGGAACCGGAATGGAAGAGATAATTGCCCGTGATAGTGGAACTACGGCAATAGCACCATTTGACGGCACAATAACTAAAGTTACCAGCTCCTATATAGATATTAAGAGAGCAAATCCTGAAGAGGGTATACTTGATATTGGATCTAATAATCGTATTTATCTGAAAAAATTTGCTCGTTCCAATCAAGATACTTCCATACATCAAAGGCCGTCGGTAAAAATTGGTGATAAGGTTAAAATGGGAGATATTATTTCTGATGGACCATCTATCATTAATGACAGGTTAGCACTTGGCAGTAATATGCTGGTTGCATTTATGCCTTGGTATGGATATAATTATGAAGATGCGATCATTCTTAGTGAAAGAGTTGCACGTGAAGATATCCTTACATCTGTTTATATTGAAGAACATGAAGTTCTAGTCCGCATCATGAAAAACGGAAAAGAAGAACTGGCATATGACATACCCAACGTCCCTATCCGAGCATTACGAAATCTGGATAAATCAGGTGTTATACGCGTTGGCTCTGTAGTTAAAGCCGGCGATATCATTGTAGGTAAGATAACTCCTAAGAATGTAGATATTGATCCTTCGCCTGAGGAAAACCTTATGCGGGCACTTTTCGGTGATCGTGCTGGTGATTTTACAAATAGTTCACTCAAGGCAAAACCGGGGATGGAAGGTGTAGTGATAGATGTGAAAGTTTTCTCCCGTTTGGAAACGAGTGAAGAATTCGAAGATCAGGAAGTAAAACTTAATTCACTGCAGCGTATAAAGCAGGAACACAAAGAGAGACAAAACAAAATCCAGGAGTATTTAGAATCTAAACTGGAGAATATACTACTCTCTAATAAAGCAAAGAACATAGTTGATTCAAAGACCAACATGTTTTTTGTTCCTTCAGGCAAGAAAATCACAAAGAGTGATCTTAAAAAGATAAACTTTAAACGACTTAATCTTGATTATGATCTAGTTGAAGACGCTGAGATGAATCAAACTATCTATAATGAGATAATTCTCAAGGCCAAAGCGGCTTATGAAGAAAGTGATAATATATTTAAGAAAGCTAAAGAGCGTCTTAAACATGGAGATGAACTGCCTTATGGCGTTCGTAAAATGGTAAAAGTCTATATCGCCAAAAAGCGTAAAATAGCTGTAGGTGATAAAATGGCAGGCCGCCATGGGAATAAGGGTGTGATCTCCAGAGTTAGTCCAATTGCTGATATGCCATTTACAGAAGATGGACAGGCAATTGATATAATTTTGAATCCGCTGGGTGTTCCTTCCCGTATGAATATTGGGCAGATCATGGAAACTCACCTCGGGATTGCAGCCAGAGCTCTTGGACTCCAATTTGAAACACCTGTGTTTGACGGAGCTACTCTTTCTGATATAGAAAAAATGATGAAAAAAGCGAATCTTGATCTGGATGGGAAGCAGGTACTTTATGATGGTAAAACAGGTGAACCTTTTGAAGAAAGGGTTACTGTCGGTGTTATGTATATGTTAAAACTCAACCACCTTGTTGCCGATAAAATGCATGCGCGTTCTACCGGACCTTACTCACTTATAACTCAACAACCTTTAGGTGGTAAGGCGCAACACGGAGGTCAAAGATTGGGAGAAATGGAAGTATGGGCTCTGGAAGCCTACGGAGCATCCCGTCTCCTGGAAGAAATGTTGACTATCAAAAGTGATGATGTCGAAGGCAGGACAAACGCTTTTAAAGCAATTACTAGCGGTTTGAATCCACCGAAACCAGGAATCCCTGAATCTTTCAATGTATTGGTGAGTGAGTTAAAGTCTCTCTGCTTTGATGTTGAATTTCTTGCAGATAAGAAATCTTAATGGAGGTTTGTTAAGTGATTAGAGATATTAAAAGAGATAAAAGAATAGAAAATTACGATAAAGTTAGAATTAAAATAGCTTCTCCGGACTCAATCCGTGAATGGAGTTATGGTGAAGTTGTAAAACCGGATACACTTAATTATCGTACTTTAAAACCTGAAAAAGGTGGTCTTTTCTGCGAAAGGATCTTTGGTCCTGAAAAAGATTATGAATGTAGTTGCGGAAAATATAAGAAGAAACGTTTCCAAAACACTGTTTGTGATCGCTGCGGAGTTGAAATAACAACCTCACGTGTAAGACGCTCACGCATGGGTCATATTGAACTTGCTGTACCGATCTCACATATCTGGTTTGTAAAAAGTATGCCCAGTGTTGTTGGAACGCTGCTTAATATGCCGGTCAGTAAATTGGAAAGAGTATTATATTATGAATCTTATATCGTACTTAACCCAGGTGACAGTGATTATGATGAGAAAGATCTGGTCAATGTAGATGAGTACTATGAGATCAGAGACCGTTTAGGTGAAAATTTTGTTGCTTTGATGGGTGCTGAAGCTATAAAAGTTCTGCTCGAAGAGATCAATCTAGAAGATGAAGCAATGAATCTTCGGACTATTATCAATATGGAAACTTCGATTCAGAAAAAACAGAAAGCTATTAAACGGCTTAAGGTGATCGATGCCTTCCGTAAATCAGGGAATAACCCCGCCTGGATGGTACTGGAAGTACTTCCTGTTTTGCCACCCACACTCCGACCATTAGTACAGCTGGATGGTGGAAGATTTGCGACTGCAGATTTCAATGAACTTTATAGAAGAGTGATCACACGTAATAACCGTCTTAGAGGTTTAATTGATATTAATGCACCGGAAGTAATCTTACGTAATGAAAAGCGCATGCTGCAGGAAGCTGTTGATGCACTTATTGACAACTCAAGAAAATCAAGACCGGTAAAAGGAAGAGGTAACAGACCTTTAAAAGCCTTAGCAGATCAATTAAAAGGAAAAAGCGGTCGCTTCCGTCAAAATTTACTTGGGAAACGTGTAGATTATTCCGGACGTTCAGTAATCACTGTAGGTCCTAATCTCAAACTTCATCAATGCGGTTTACCTAAAGAGATGGCGATTGAGCTCTTTAAACCTTTTATTATAGAAAGATTGGAAAAAATAGGTGAGGCGGAGAAAGCTAAAACCGCTAAAAAATTAATAGAAAAGAAAAGACCTGAAATTTGGAAGATCCTGGAAGAAGTTATCAAGGATTATCCCGTTTTACTAAACCGTGCTCCTACACTGCATAAGCATGGTATTCAAGCATTTATGCCGGTTCTGACCGAAGGAAAGGCAATTGAATTACATCCTCTGGTTTGTATTCCTTATAATGCGGATTTTGATGGTGACCAGATGGCCGTCCATGTACCGCTTTCCAATGAAGCACAAATGGAAGCCCGGATCCTCATGTTATCTACTCGAAACCTTCTGCTTCCTGCCAGCGGCAAACTTGCAATGGCAACAAATCAGGATATTGTGCTTGGAAATTATTATTTAACTGTTTTAAAATCCAAGCAGCCGAAAGACATTACAAAATTGAAATACTTCAGTTCATCTGATGAAGTTGTATATGCTTTTGAGCAAAAAAACCTGGTTAAAAATCAAAAAGGTCAGGCCAGGAAAAAAATTAATTTAGATCTTTTTACCTGGATCAACGTTCTTATTAATGATGAATTAATTACAACAACGGTCGGACGCGTTATTTTCAATCAGATCCTACCCCCGGAACTTCCATTCAAAAATTATACTTTTACAAAAGGTAAATTAAATGACTTATCAATGGAATGCTATGAAACTATTGGTCAGGCAGGAACTGCTGTTTTCCTTGATAATATAAAAGAACTTGGCTTTAAATATGCGACAAAAGCCGGTATTACTTTCAGCTCAAGTGATGTTATCTCTCCAAAAGATAAGAACAAATTTATTACAAAAACCGAAAAAGAAGTCGCTAAGATCATCACTAGTTATATGAATGGAGAGATCACAGAAACAGAACGATATAACCGGGTAATTGATAAATGGAAATTAACTACAGAAAAAGTGACAGATCTGTTAATGAAAGAATTGGAAGCTGATCAAGATGGATTCAACTCGATCAACATGATGTATTTATCAGGAGCGCGAGGCGGTAAAGACCAGATCAAGCAATTGGGAGCCTTACGTGGATTAATGGATAAACCTTCCAGAGGTACCTCAGACAGTTTAGCAGAAGTAATAGAAACACCTATTAAATCGAACTTTAAGGAAGGTCTTACAGTCCTTGAATATTTTATCTCTACACATGGTGCTCGTAAAGGATTAGCCGATACAGCTTTAAAAACTGCCGATGCAGGCTATCTCACCAGAAGACTTGTGGATGTTGCTCAAAATGCTGTGATCACTATGGATGACTGCCATACTATTGAGGGCATAAATGTAAGTGCTTTGAAAGAAGGATTGGAGACTGTAGAACCTTTGATCGAAAGAATTAAAGGAAGAACTACTGCCGAAGATGTTATGGATCCTGTAACTGATAAAATAATTGTAAATGCTAATTCTGAGATCACAAACGATATGGCGCAGACGATTCAAAATCATGGTATTAACTCAGTTAGGATAAGATCGGTTTTAACTTGTGAAGCAAAGAATGGAATTTGCGCAAAATGTTACGGTAGAAATCTTGGCAATAACAAACCGGTTACTATTGGTGAACCGGTAGGTGTGATTGCAGCACAGAGTATTGGAGAACCAGGAACTCAGCTGACACTTAGGACTTTCCACATTGGTGGTACAACCAGTACTGATGTTGACTTAGCAGAAGTTATAGCAACAAGCGAAGGAATAGTAAAATTTGAAAAAATGAATACTGTTACCAATCGTGACGGTGATCTGATTTCCAGTGGTTATTTTGGAAAGATAAAGATCATCAGTGAAGTTGATAAATCTGTTTTGGAAACTTATAAGGTTGAATATGCTGCTACAATTTTTGTCTCTAATGGACAAAAAGTTGTATCAAATACAAAATTATTCAGTTGGGATCACTATAATAATCCCCTTATTGCGCCTGCCAAGGGTGAACTGAAATTTGAACACTTTGTCAAAGACATTACTTATAAAGAAGAATTTAATGAATTAACCGGATCGCGTGAAATTACGATCATTGAATCGAAAGACCGCAAGTTACAAGCCCAATTCAAGATTATACCGAAAAAGGGCAAAGAGATACTGGTTCCTATCCAGTCAGGCTTGAAGGTTGAAATTGAAGACGGTGTTTATGTGTATCCCGGCGATGTTCTTGGCAAATCATCTCGTATTACAGTTAAACAAAGCGATATCACTGGTGGACTTCCACGAGTTCAGGATCTCTTCGAAGCAAGAGTTCCAAAAGAAAAGGCAGTGTTATCCGAGATTGCTGGGTTAGTTTCGATTGGAGATCTATCGAAATCAGGACGTGTGATCTATATTAATACAGGTAAGGAAACAGAGAAAAAGTATATTATTCCACCTGGTAAGAGGATAATTGTTCACGAAGGTGATAAGGTAGAAAGTGGTGATGCGCTTTCTAGTGGACCTTTAGATCCTCATGATATTCTGAAGGCAAAAGGTATCACGGCCGCGCAAATGCTGATCGTAAATGAGATCCAGGAAGTTTACAGAAAGCAGGGAGTGAAGATAGATGATAAACACATAGGTGTGATCATCCGTCAAATGTTCAAGAAAGTTAAGATCCTGAATCCGGGACTTTCGATGTTCCTGGAGGGAGAAATAGCAGATAGAAATCGAGTAAACGCAGAGAACAAACGACTCGAAGAAGAGGGTGGCGAAGGAGCTACCTTTGAGCAACTTTTACTGGGAATTACAAAAGCTTCGCTATTAACTGATAGTTGGCTTTCAGCAGCTTCGTTCCAGGAGACTACAAAAGTTCTTACACAATCGTCTATCGAAGGTAAGGTGGATGATCTTGAAGGTCTTAAAGAGAGTATAATAATCGGACATAGAATCCCGATTGGTACTGGAACAAAGTTCTATAACAACCAGGTAAAGAAAGCTATTGACGAAGGTAAATCAATTACCGAGATCATCAGCGAATTTGCTCATCAGGAAAAGAAAGAAACTCTTGAAGATATACTTGATTTCTAAAAAATAAAACGGAGGAAATAGTGCCGACAATTAATCAATTAATACGAAAAGGCAGAAAAAAGATCGAGAAGAAAAAGCAGAACAGAGCTCTCGGTTCCTGCCCGCAAAAAAGAGGTGTATGTACAAGAGTTTACACCACTACACCAAAAAAGCCGAATTCAGCACTTCGTAAAGTTGCCAGAGTTCGCTTAACAAATGGTGCAGAAGTAACAGTTTATATTCCTGGAGAAGGACACAACCTTCAGGAGCATAGTATCGTACTCGTCCGCGGAGGACGTGTAAAAGACTTGCCTGGTGTGAGATACCATATAGTAAGAGGCGCACTTGATACAGCAGGTGTTGAAGGTCGTATTCAATCACGTTCTAAGTATGGAACGAAAAGACCTAAGAATTAGGAGGATCTAGATGTCAAGAAGAAGAAAAGCAATAGAAAGAGATATATATCCTGATCCAAAATATAAGAGTATTGTTCTAAGTAAATTCATCAATACTGTTATGAAAGAAGGTAAAAAAAGCATAGCAGAAAAAATAGTTTACGGCGCACTTGATATTCTGGAAGAAAAAACCGGTGAACCGGCTCTGGAAGTTTTCAATACTTCTGTAGATAACGTACGGCCTCTTATTAAAGTCGTATCACGTCGTATCGGTGGTTCAAATTATCAGGTTCCCACAGAAGTTAACAAGAAAAATGCTCAAGCCCTCGCTTATAGATGGATCATTACATTTGCCCGCAAGCGTACTGAAAAGACCATGATAGAACGTCTTGCCGGAGAGCTTTTAGCCGCTTACAAAAAGGAAGGTGCCAGCGTAAAAAGACGTGAAGATGTTCATAAAATGGCTGAATCCAATAAAGCTTTCGCGCACTTTAGAGTATAATAAATAATAGCTATATGCCTCAAAATAGTGACTTAGCCGAAATTCGCAATATTGGTATTATGGCGCATATTGATGCCGGTAAAACAACAACAACCGAAAGGATATTGTTCTATACCGGCATTATTCATAGAATGGGCGAAGTCCATAATGGTAATACTGTTATGGATTGGATGGCTCAGGAGAAAGAGCGCGGTATTACTATAACATCTGCTGTTATCACCTGTTTTTGGAAAAATAAACAGATCAATATTATTGATACTCCCGGTCATGTAGATTTTACAGCAGAAGTTGAACGGTCATTGAGAATTTTAGATGGTGCGATTGGTGTTTTTTGTGCTGTAGGTGCTGTGGAACCACAATCAGAAACTGTTTGGCATCAAGCTGATAGATACAAGATCCCTCGTCTGGCTTTTGTTAACAAAATGGATCGTTCCGGAGCAGATTTTGAACACACAATCGATATGATCCGCCAAAGACTGACTAAACAAGCTTTTGCAATTCAACTTCCTATTGGACAGGAAGATACATTTGAAGGTATTATAGACCTGATTACAATGAAAGCCGTTTACTTCGATCAGAATACAATGGGTGTGAAATATTATACTGAAAAGATACCTGACCATTTATTGGAAAATGCTGAAAATATGCGTAAACAGCTTTTGGAATACATTACAGAATATGATGATGAACTGATGGAAAGCTATCTTGAGGAAAAGGAGATATCTGAAAAACAGATCATTTCAGCTATAAGAAAGGGTGTGCTCAAACATCAATTTGTCCCTGTTTTATGTGGTTCTTCACTTAAAAATAAAGGTGTACAGCTTCTTTTAGATGCAGTTAATTATTATCTGCCTTCCCCACTGGATGTACCGCCCGCACTCGGTCTTAAACCAAATAGCGACCAGGAAGTATACGTTCATCCAGATCCGAAAGAGTCTTTTTCAGCTTTAGCTTTTAAAGTTCAAGTTGATAAGTATGTTGGGAAACTCATTTACATCAGAGTTTATTCAGGTTCGATCAAGCGTGGGTCTTCCCTGTTAAATCACACCACGGGCAAGAAAGAACGCGTATCGCGTGTACTGCAGGTCCATTCCAATAAGAAGAAGGATATTTTTGAATTAAAAGCGGGTGATATAGCAGCTTTGGTTGGTCCTAAAGATATCAAAACAGGTGATACCCTTACATCTGAAGATCTTGATCTTTTACTTGCTCCAATCACTTTTCCTGATTCAGTTATCTCAATTGCTATTGAGCCCAAAACAAAAGCCGATAAAGACAAGTTGGATCTAAGCTTGAGAAAGATGGAAGAAGAAGATCCAACTTTCAGAGTTTCGCAGCATAAAGATACCGGCCAGATTTTGATCTCCGGCATGGGAGAACTGCATCTAGAGATAATAATCGACAGACTGAAACGCGAATTTAATGTGCAGGCAAATATTGGGAATCCTCAGGTGGCCTACCGCGAAAGCATCATTAATAAAACCACCGCTACCGGTGAATTCATCCGTGAGTTGAACGGTAAAGGACATTATGCGATTGTAAAGTTGAAGTTATCACCAGTTGATTCTGCCGAACTTAAACCCGGAGAGAAAAACAGATTTGTAAATTCTGTTACTCCTGATGTTATTCCCAAAGAATTTTGGGATGCAATTCGCAGCAGCTCTTTAAGCGCTTGTTTTGATGGTCCATTGATGAGCAGCCCAATAGAAAATGTTAAAATTGAACTTATCGATGGGAAATTTAATGAAGTTGATTCCAGTGAAACTGCCTTTAGTATTGCTGCTTCAATAGCAGTTAACAATGCATTAAGAAAGGCAACTGCTATAATATTAGAACCGATCATGTTACTCAATATAATTACACCGGATGATTTCTTAGGTGAAATAATCGGTGATATTAATTCCAAACGCGGCAGAGTTGAGAGAATTTTGAATTCTAATAAAAAACAGGAAATTGTAGCTCAAGTACCTATGAGTGAATTGTTCGGTTATGCTACCAGATTAAGATCCATCTCGCAAGGTAGAGCCATTTATACAATGGAGTATCATAAACACGAAAAAACTCCAGCGAATGTTCAGGATAAGATATTAAAAAAAGTCAGAGGCTTTTGAACAGATCAGTTGTTGTTTTTTTACAGGTTCATTCGCTGAATGAACCTATTATTTTTTTGGAGATGACTTGACTAACAAAACAGTGCAGCAATTGCTTTCTTACCTCATAGAAGAATTTGAAGAGTGCAAGATCGAAAGCCCCAGATTTAATGCTGAAGCAATCATTTCTCATGTGCTACAAACCAAACGACTTGAACTATACCTGAAGCTCAAAGACTCAATTCCCAAAGCCCAAAGATCATCAATCCTACAAAAGGCTGCTCTCAGAAAAAAACATACACCACTACAGTATATCCTCAAGGAAACTGAGTTTTACGGAAATAAATTAAAGGTATCCGATGATGTACTCATCCCAAGACCGGAAACTGAATTACTGGTTGAGAGGATCATTCACTCTGAAAAAAATATTCACAAAATTCTGGAAATTGGAACAGGGTCAGGAGCGATTGCGATCTCCTTAGCAAAATATTTTCCTAAAACTGCTATTATTGCAACCGACATTGAAACGAGAACTCTGAAAATAGCTCGGCAAAACGCTGCCTTGAATAACGTAAATATCCGGTTTCAACAATCTGATTTATTTGAAAACATAACTGGTGAATTTGATATAATAGTTTCCAATCCGCCTTATATATCAAAAGATGATTATAACCTGCTCCCGGATGAAATTAAAGATTATGAACCAAAAAATGCTCTTTTAGCTGCCGGTGATGGTCTTTTCTTTTATGAAAAAATCCTGCAAAATGCAAAAGAATATTTGACTAATTCTGGTAGTTTATATTTTGAAATAGGTTATGATCAAAGAACAGAGATCATGAAAATTGCTTTTAAATTCGGGTTTAAGAAGATTCAGGTGTACAAAGACTTGAATAACTTTGATAGAATTATCAAAATTCAAGAATAATTTGAGAAGGATAGATGAAGAACGATGGATAAATTTATTATAAACGGTGGAAAGAAATTATCCGGTGAGGTTAAGATCAGCGGTGCTAAAAATGCAATTCTTCCAGTTATGACAGCAACCTTGCTGACAAGTGGAAAATCAATTTTTTATAATGTACCAAATTTGAATGACATCAAAATGATGGCGCATGTTTTAAGGGTTTTAGGCGCTCAAGTGGAATATGCAGATGAAACATTGACCATAGACACAACTCACGCTGATTATTATGAAGCTCCCTATGAACTTGTCAGCAAGATGAGGGCTTCTATCTATGTATTGGGTCCTCTTCTTGCTAAAAAAGGTAAAGCTAGAGTTTCTTTTCCTGGAGGATGTGCAATTGGAACCCGACCGGTGGATCTTCATATAAATGCTATGGAAGCACTTGGTGCAGAGATCAATGTAGAGCACGGATATATCAATGCTGCCTGCTCACAGCTCAAAGGAGCTAAAATTAGATTTGAAAAAGTTAGTGTGGGAGCAACAGCGAATACTCTCATGGCTGCAGTTCTTGCTGAAAAAACAACGAATTTATACAATGTAGCTAAAGAACCGGAAATTGGAAATCTGATTGATTGTCTAAACCAAATGGGTGCAAATATCAAAGGGAAAAATACAAGTCATTTAGTTGTCACCGGAGTCAGCAAATTACATCCGATCGAAGTTGAAATGATGCCGGATAGAATTGAAGCAGGCACTTTTCTTATTGCCGGTGCTTTAACAGGCAGTAATATAACAATCACAAACTGTATTCCGGAACATATTCAAGCACTTCTCGATAGACTTATACAAGCCGGGTGTACATTAAATTTAACAGAGAAAACTATAAATATTGAACCTCCAGCCAGGATCCTTCCAGTTGATATCGTTACCTATCCATATCCGGATTTTCCAACAGATCTACAAGCTCAATTCATGACTTTGATGACTCTTGCAAATGGAGAATCCCGCATTGAGGACACGATTTTCCCCGATAGACTTATGCATGTATCAGAACTAAAGAGGCTGGATGCCGATATATCGTTGGAAAAACATATTGCAATCGTACAGGGTGTGAGATCTTTAAGCGGGGCAAAAGTTATGGCTACCGATCTGAGAGCAAGTGCTGCTCTTGTTTTGGCCGGACTGGCTGCTGAAGGTATTACAACAATTTCCCGAATTTATCATATTGATCGTGGATATGATAGAATTGAAGCGAAACTTCAAAAATTAGGTGCGGATATTAAAAGGGTAAAAGGATAATTAGAAGAATTTGCTTGATCAGCTACAAGATCAGAGATCTAAAATAAATTAATCTTAATTTCAATGTGATAAAAGGAGTAAGGATGAAAATAGCTGTCGCTATGAGTGGTGGAGTGGATAGTTCGGCTACAGCAGCATTACTTATTGATCAAGGTCATGAAGTAATTGGAACCACTATGCGGCATTTTGATAATGAAAAATATGGTTTTTCAGAGAACGAAGGTATAGAATTAGCCGTTAAAGATGCTGAACAAGTTTGTAAAACGTTAGGCATACTACATTATGTTCTTGATATACGAAAAGATTTTTATCAAATTGTAGAAAAAAAATTTATTGCAGAATACAAAAATGGCCGAACACCAAATCCCTGTACTCATTGTAATCCCACCATAAAGTGGGGCGTTTTTCACAAGCAGGTTTTGGAACTCGGAGTAGAAAAAGTTGCAACTGGACATTATGTAAAACTTCTCGAAAAGGCGGGACTTTATCAAATTCATATTGCTTCTGATCTTAAGAAAGATCAATCTTATTATCTATGGGGTCTGGATCAAAAGCAACTGGCAACTACTCTCTTTCCCTTAGCACAATTACAAAAATCACAAGTACGTGAAATTGCTTTTAAATTCAAGCTTCCTGTTCATGAGAAATCCGACAGTCAGGAAATTTGTTTTATAAAAGGTCATTATGAGAATTATCTCAAAGATCACCTAATTCTCAAACCGGGCGATATTGTTTTACCGAACGGTACTGTAATCGGTAGACACCGCGGTCTTCCACTGTATACAATAGGCCAGCGGAAAGGATTAAATACTCCATGGCAACGTCCTCTTTATGTCTTAAAAATTGATATTAAAACTAATCAACTTATCGTAACGGATAATCCTGATGATCTTCTAAATGATGAGGTAATTTTAGAAGATATTAACTGGATAGCCGGCACAAAACCCGAAAGTAACAAGAATATTTCAATCCAGATAAGATACAATAGCAAGCCTGTTCCTGTGAAAGAGATCAAGCAGCAAGGTAAACAGCTGAAAATTATTTTCGAAAGTGAAACTCGTGCAATGACCCCAGGACAATCCGGAGTGTTTTATCAAAATAATTTACTTCTGGGTGGTGGAATTATTAAATAAAGAAGAAGGAAATTTATTGAATGAATAGCAAAGCACAAAATATGCAAATGAAGATACATCTGATCGTTGGAGCAAGACCGAATTTCATGAAAATGGCTCCTCTTTATAAAGAGTTCTGCAAATATCCCGAGAAATTCTCAGCTAAATTAATTCACACTGGTCAGCATTATGATGAAAGAATGAGTAAATTCTTTTTTGATGATCTTCAAATGCCAAAACCGGATGAATACCTGGAAGTTGGCAGCGGAACCCATGGCAGACAAACAGCAAAGATCATGGAGCGCTATGAAGTAGTACTCCAAAAAGACAAACCGGATCTTGTAATTGTCGCCGGCGATGTAAACAGCACTTCAGCTTGTGCTATAGATGCTGTGAAAATGCATATCCCTGTTGCTCATTTGGAAGCTGGATTACGCAGCTTTGCTAGAACGATGCCGGAGGAGATCAATCGGATTCTTACTGATGCAATTTCGGATTATTTACTTACTCCCTCACTGGATGGCAACAAAAACTTAATTGAAGAAGGTGTTCCAGAAGCTAAGATCTTTTTTGTGGGTAATATTATGATCGATTCACTGCTGCAGTATAGAAGCAGAGCAGCAAAGTCTGATATTCTCCAAAGATTAAAGATAAAAGAAGAATACGCCTTGATCACTTTACACCGACCGTCAAACGTCGATAATAAAAAAGGTTTACTAATAATTCTCAATGCTTTTGAAAATATATCCGGATCAATCAAATTGATCTTTCCTATTCATCCCCGTACCCGCAAGCAGATCAGAAAGTTTGGATTAGATGAGAAGGTGAAAAGTATGCAGAATTTGATCCTCAGCGAATCTGTGGGTTATTATGATTTTTTGAAACTGCAAATGGAAGCTAAATTCATAATGACGGATTCAGGTGGAATCCAGGAAGAATCAACCTTTTTTGGTATCCCTTGTCTAACACTCAGACCAAATACTGAAAGACCGATCACCATTAGTCAGGGCACAAATAAACTGGTAAAACTCAATACTCAGGATATTATCAAAGAAGCGCAAAATATTCTCTCCGGTAATATCAAAGCAGGAACTATCCCAAAATATTGGGATGGTAAAACTGCTGAGCGAATTGTTAAGATCTTCAGTAAGAAAGCATGATAAAATCTGATTTTATAGCGATTAGTTCAGATTTCCTCAATGAGCGTGAATTACAAAAAATATTACTGGCAAATCAAACTAAACTTAAGAAATTCTGTCAAGATCAGATTGATGAAGCTGATATTTTAAATGCTGCCAAAGTTTGTTACTTTATCGCAACCGGAGGTACGGAAGCTCAGGTAATTGCTTTGCAAAAACAGAGAGACAGGATATTTACCCACGAAGAAGTAACCCTGCTTGCTTATGAAAGTAATAACTCTCTGGCTGCCAGCCTGGAACTTCTAGCCCGTTTCCAGCAATTAGGAAATTCTGGGCGGATCATCTATCTCCCGGAATCTGATGCCATAATTGAAGAGAATGACAAGATCCGGAACTTAGCAATTAAAGATGTTCTCTCAGGGTACCGGATCGGACAGATCGGTAAACCTTCAGATTGGCTTGTAGCCAGCAGTCCCTCTGCAAAAACAGTTAAAGACTATTGGGGAGCTGATTTGATCGATATTGAATTAGCTGATCTTAAACAGCTCTATTCTCAAATTTCACAGACAGAATGTGCGAACGCATCTGCTGCTCTTACAAGCTCTTCCCAAAAGATAATTGAACCATCTGAACAGGATATTACAAATAATGTTAAAGTGTATCTTGCCATGAAAAAATTAATACAGCGTTACAGTCTGGATGCAGTAACTTTACGCTGTTTTGATCTTGTCCTCGATTTGGGAACGACAGGTTGTTTTGCTCTTTCACGTCTTAATGATGAAGGTGTTATTGCTGGTTGTGAAGGCGATATTGTAAGTACTTTAGGTATGCTGTTCAGTTATCAGAAAACAGGGATATTACCATGGATGGCCAATCCATCAAGTTTGGATATAAAACACAATTCACTAATTTTGGCTCATTGCACCGTACCTATCTCAATGGTAAAAAATTATACTCTCAGATCACATTTTGAATCAGGAATTGGAATTGGGATTCAAGGGAAAATCCCGAGTAATGAAGTTACAATTTTCCGGATCGGTGGTAATAAACTTGATAAAATATGGCAGGCAAAAGGGAAGTTATCAAGCGATCCGTTACAAGAAGATCTTTGCCGAACTCAAGTAAAAATAACTCTAGATCCGGATAGAAAAGTAGGCGAACTTCTTACTAATCCACTTGGAAATCACTTAATAGTTCTACCAGGATATCAGGGTGATCTGACTGCAACTTAACAACTTGTTAAATTAATTTCAAACTAACAACGGACTTATTTTGAGTAAAAAAAACCTCTCAGTAAATTGAGAGGTTTTTTTGTTTATCAGGTATTATTTACAATAAAGGTTTAATTTTACTTTCGATCTTGGAGCTATCTACAAGTCCTACGATCTGAGATTCAACATTACCATTTTTAAAGAACAGCAAGGTAGGAATTGACATAATGTGATATTGAGAAGCAAGTGAAGGATTATCATCAATATTAATTTTTACAAACTTCACTTTACCCTGATAATTTGCAGCTACAGATTCTAAAGTAGGTGTTAATGCCTTACAAGGTCCGCACCAAGGCGCCCAAAGATCAATAACAACTGGAATATCAGATTTCAGAACTTCTTGTTCAAATGTATCAGCATTAACTTCTAACATAATCGCTCCCCTATTCTATTATTGCTAAAATATCAGATCTGGAAATTATCAATAATTTTTTATCTGCTATATCCACTTCAGTTCCGCCATACTTGGCAAATAATATTTTATCACCTTTCTTTACCAGTTTCTGTAATTCTTCGTCGGTTCCAACTGCAATTATTTTACCAATTTGTGGTTTCTCTTTGGCAGTATCGGGAATAATAATTCCTCCTACATTTTTCTCTGCAAGTTCGGTTGATTCAATCACAACACGATCATCTAGTGGCTTTAATTTCATAATATCCTCCAATCAATTTTTATATTAAGCTAATCTTTTTATTAATATTAGCAAACCCTTTTTTAGAGTGCCAGCTTTTTGAGTCAAGAAAAATTTATCTAATTCTGAGATAGTTTACTACTTCTTTCAGATTGATCTTTTCCTGTTCACCATTCTTAAGATCTTTACAAATTATCGATTGTGTTGTAAGCTCTTCAGCACCCAGAATAAGAGCAAAATCTGCCTTTGATCTGTTGGCTGCCTTCATTTGAGAATTCATTGAGATCTTATCAAAATCAATATCAACAGAGATGCCGTTTCTTCTGAGTTCCATCAGCAATTTTAGACTATAAACTCTTGCTTTATTCCCAAGTGCAACCAAGTAAATACTTGGTATTTGCTCACCGCCGAAGCTCAATTTTTCATTCTCCATAGATTGAATTAATCTTTCAAAACCGCCAGCGAAACCAACACCCGGCATCTGTTTACCACCTAACTGTTCAGAGAGGCCGTCATATCTCCCGCCGCCGATCAGTGTGTTTTGAGCACCCAGACTAGTAACTACAAATTCAAAAGCTGTCTGCGAGTAATAATCTAAACCTCTCACAATCTTTGGATTAATAACAAATGGGATATCCATCAATTTTAAATTATCCTGAACTTGCGAAAAATGCTCATTACAATTTTTATCAAGATAATCCAACATAGAAGGAGCCTTTGCGGCAATTTTCTTACATGTTTTTACTTTGCAGTCCAATACTCTTTTGGGATTCTTTACAAGTCTTTTACGGCAATCTGAGCAGAGATCACTCAGGAAAGGGGTGAAATATCTATTTAGTACTGCATCATAGTCTTTTGTACAATTACTGCATCCAATACTGTTAATTTGCAGTTCAAAATCAGCAATTCCAAGATTTTTCAAGAATAAATAGGCCAGTGATATCACCTCAGAATCCACAAAAGGATCGTTGCTGCTAATATTTTCTACTCCATACTGGTAAAATTGACGATACCGTCCTTTCTGCGGTCGGTCATATCTGAACATCGGACCCAGATAATAAAGTTTAGAAGCATTCGGCTGCAGATTTAAGCCATTTTCGATAAAAGATCGTACTACTGGTGCCGTACCTTCCGGTCTTAATGCTAAAGATCTTCCTTTTTTATCCTCGAATTTATACATTTCCTTTTCAACAATATCTGAGTCTTCTCCCACACTACGTTCGAAAATCTCACTACTTTCAAAGATGGGTGTAACGATCTCCCTATAATTAAATAATTTAGTTACTTGTCTGAATTTCTCTGTAATAAACTGCCATTTGTAACTCTCAGTCGGGAGTATGTCAAAAGTGCCTCTGGGAACCTTATATTTTCCTGCCATAATATTTCCTTCAAAAGTATAAATTTAATATAGGTGTGCACCTGCAATCGGTATCTATTCTAAAGTAGGAATTAACAGCCAGCTCAGATCAAGTGAGCCAACGGCACATCGCGAGGACTCTTTAGTGCTGCTTCCTTCCGGACCTGACACAGTTCACAGTTCACAATTGCGTTGGGCTTGATCCTCAACACTACTTATCAATCCAACTTGAGAAATCAATATTCTCATGCAGGAATTCAGCCCCACTATAGCGGATTGTGGGTTACAGGACACCGCTACCTCCCCGCCTAGCACACAAAAGTATTTTTTGTCAGGTAGGATATTATGTCAAGTTTTGCTGATTGCTGAGAAAGGATAAAAAATAAGGAGAGAAAGACAGGGAGGGGCCCGTCAAACTCTCCTGTTGTTTTTCAGACAAAATTCTAAGCCCGATCAACATACTATAAAAAATTCTAAAATCAACATGAGCAATCTATCTTATCTGCTCTATGCAAGGGAACCGGTAAATCTGTTTCCGTTTCCAATAATATTATAATGCAATTTGAATACCAAACCTATTTCTAATCTGAAATATTTTAGTTTGTTTTTTAGTGGGAGGTTATGGAATTCATAAAAAAATTTTTTTTACATTCAGAAAGCAGTTGTGGCGAATATGAGAATATTATGATAAGAGTGTCAGAATTTGTGTAAGAACTTGCAGCAGCGGTCAATTACATACGGATATGATGACAACCGATAGAATTTTGGTTACGAGAAGCAGCTTTAACGATGATAAATCCGTTAATTGCAGCATTCCTCAGTTCAAGTATAGCTCTGTTCATGCGTGCTTTTTGATAAAATTTCATAATGCGGTGATAATAGTAATTCATATCAGCTTTTGCCCTGACAAGACCCTTTTCTGTACGCATAATTCCGGCATAATTCCACATAGTCATTTGAATTGCTTTCAGATCTTGAATTATAAGCAGAGGATCAAAATCTTCGATTGGCGGCTGCTTCCAATCCGGTACAAAATCAAATCTCTTCCGGTCAATTTCTGCAAAATTATCAATGATATCTTCGGCGGAAAGTTTTGCCCACAACAAGCCTTCCAGCAACGAAGAAGAGGCTAAACGGTTTGCACCATGCACTCCTGTACAGCTCACTTCTCCAATTGCATAGAGGTTTTTAATAGAAGATCTGCCGGCTGTATCTACTCTCACCCCTCCGCAAAAATAGTGAGCAGCCGGAACGATCGGGATCGGTTCTTTAGTAATATCGATACTTCCCTGCAAACAGGTTTCATAGATCTTGGGAAAACGTACGTCCAGAGGAATTTTGCCATGATAAAAAGAAGCAATATCCAATAACATGTATTCAGAGCCTGTTCTGCCCATCTCCTCGAAGATCGCTCTGGCAACAACATCGCGTGGTGCTAATTCCATTTTTTTGGGTTCATAACGTTCCATAAATCTTTCACCCTGCGGATTAAACAGGCGTCCTCCCTCTCCCCGTAAGGATTCTGAGATCAGAAAGCGCTTGATATCCCGATGATAAAAGGAAGTTGGATGAAATTGGATGAATTCAGCATTGATTATATCCGCTCCGGCACGATATGCCATGCTCATTCCATCACCGGTTGCTGCTGGAGGATTTGTAGTATGTTGATAGAGTTCTCCCAGTCCGCCTGTTGCTAAGATCACATTATGCGAAAATAATGTATTTACCACACCGGAATTATTGTTCAATACGTACACACCCATAACTTCACGAGGCTGATAATACTCTTGTATATTGTCTGAATGGTGATTATTTGTAATTAGATCAATCGCGGTATGAGAACTCAGTATATTCATGCCTAATTCCCTGCAATAACCGATCAATCTTGATTCTATCTTCTCCCCGGTTTGATCATTATAGTGCAGCACACGACGATGAGAGTGAGCAGCTTCTTCTGTATAGTCCAGATCCCCTTCGGACGTTTTGGAAAATTCTATACCAAGTTTATCAATAAAAAAATCAAATACCAAGCCGGGACCTTGTTCGGTCATAAGTTTCACAGCTTTTAGATTATTGTAACCACAGCCGGCTTTAAGAATATCATCATATAATTTATTGCTGCTATCATCTTTTCCCCGCGCAATTATCCCACCCTGTGCATAGTTGGTGTTAGTTTCAGCAATTTCTTCTTCTTTCGTCACTACTAAGATATTAAATCCTGCTTCTTTTAAATAAATTGCTGCTGTAAGTCCGGCAATTCCGCTGCCCAGAATGATCACATCATATTTTTCTCGCATATTAGCCCTCAACTATTTTGATCATTTTTTGCAAAGCTTTACGTGAATTGACTTTATGCGTTTCAGTAACCGTCACCAGATTTCTTAATTGAGTGCCATTCTCAAGATGATCATTAATAGATTTCAAGGTTTCATAGAGATTTTTCAGGCTAATTTTTGCCATGTTGGAACAGACCGATTTTCGTAATGGAACTATAATTTTATCAGGAAATTCCAGTGCAAGTCTTTGGACAAAATGATATTCTGTACCGACTCCCCAAATAGAACCGCCGGGACTATTTTTTATCTCATTATAGATCTTTGCAGTAGAACCGGAGAGATCAGAGGTTTTAATTATTTCTTCCGTGCACTCGGGATGTACAATTAACTTACCCTGCGGATATTTCTGCCGGAAATCAGTAACATCATTAATTTGAAAACGTTTATGAACTCGGCAATTACCATCCCAAATGAACAGTTTTGGTGTGGCAGGCAGTTCTGTTTGTCTGAATGTTAAATCTCTATGAACCTTAATAATGTTAGATTCCGGAATATTCATTTCACGAGCAGTGTTAATTCCAAGATTATAATCCGGTGCAAAAAATACCGATTTACCTTTTTGAAAATAGTATTCCACTATTTTTTTGGCATTCGAACTGGTACAAACAGCTCCTTCATTTCTGCCGCAAACTTCTTTCACATCATTTGAAGAATTCATATAAACGACTGGTACAATTTGCTCTGAAATGACATCAGAAATCTCTGTTAAGGCATTTTCCATATTTTGTGCAGTGATAAAATCTGCCAGAGGACAACCGGCCGAAAGTTCAGGCAGAAATATTTTCTGATCAGCTGAAGCCAATACTACAGCACCTTCCGCCATAAATCTAACTCCGCAGAATACTATGAATTCAGCTTCGATCTTGCTGCACAGCACTGCTAATTTGTATGAATCTCCTACAAAATCCGCAATTTTTACAATTTCCTGGATTTGATAATGATGTGCCGGTATCGCTACTTTATTCCCGAGTTTAGATTTCAATTCTTTTATTTTATTTATCATTTTTTCCTCGTTTTATTGATAGATCAAGTGCTTTTACTGAATGCGTCAATTCACCCACAGAAATAAAATCTACTCCTGTTTCTGCTACTTGCGATATCCTGTTCAATGTCATATTGCCGGAGGCCTCTGTTTCAGCTTGCGCCTTGATGATCTCAACTGCTTTTTTCATTTCTTTCAAGTTCATGTTATCAAGCATGATCCTATCTGCCTTATTTTTAACGGCTGTTTTTACTTCCGACAAGTCTCGTACTTCAACTTCTATTTTATATTTATGTCCCCATTTATCCCGTACTTTTCTGATAGCTTCAGCAATTCCTCCTGCAGCATCAATATGGTTATCTTTGATCATCACCATATCATAAAGACCCATGCGGTGATTAGAAGCTCCTCCGCAGAGAACAGCATATTTGTGGAAATTTCTATAGCCCGGTAAGGTTTTTCTGGTATCCAAAATGACGCTTCTGCCTCCTGCTTCCTGAACGAACTTTGCAGTTTTACTGGTTATTCCGCTGAGATGAGAAAGCAAATTAAGGGCGGTTCGTTCGGCAATTAATATGGATCTTACTTTGCCCTGAAGCGTTGCTATCAATTCATTTGGCTTAACTTTATCACCGTCTGAAAATTTGAGTTCTATCTGAATATCAGGATCAACAGAATGAAAAACTTTGACGAAATATGCTAATCCGCAAAGCACTCCATTTTCCTTGGCTTGTAAATAGAAATTATCCTGTTCATCAGAAAATATTGCCTGGGAAGTAATATCACCTTCCATTTGTAGATCTTCCAATAAAGCTTCTTCAATTAATTTATCAATATCCATATTTCAAACATTCTTACAAGAGAAATTGTGTCAAAATAAACTATTCTCAATCTTTATTTCCAATCAATGAAATTCTATAAATTCCAATCTACCCACATAAACCTCAATTTTCTTGATCTAACATAAGCGCTTGTTAATTAAAAAGTTATGTCATCTCCTGAAAATTAATCACATCTTATCCACAACTTATCCACAATTTTATTTTACTTAAATACCTTATTAGGAGTGAATTTAAATAAATACTTTTGAAAATTAAAAGGAAATTATGATATTTTAATGTTCATAGATGTGGATAAGGGGATTAATTTGTAAAACTGTTTTCTAAAAAATCCAACCAATTTGTTTGTGAGAACTTTAATAACTGATATTCAACCTTGCGATCTTCAAAAAACCACTGAGTCTCATCATCCGGAAACCAGATAAGAGCAGATCCTACGTCATCGGATGTATAGCCGGTGGGAAAGTCATCTGTTTTTTGGAAAATATAGCAATCTTCGATTGTAGTAAGAATTTCTGACGAGATATTGAATAATGAGTCAGATTCAGCATTAGCATTAATATAAGTAAAAAACTCCTTGATATCGACATCCAGGGCGGGATTTGTAAACCCGGCAGCGTTAAATTCCAGGCAGGACTGTCTACCTTGTGTAAAGACATCATCACCGGCGAAGCTACTCCAATCCGCAGTGAAATCAGTCAAAGCTGCCAAAAGCAGATCAAACATCGAAGTTTTTAATACAGAACAAGCAATTGGATAAATCTCCTGCATAAAATAATATTGATAGTATTGATAGCCAATTTCGCGTGTAATATTCTGAACTGAAGTTTGCTCTTCCCATTTAGAAAATATCTCGGCATAAGGGAAACCATCAGAGTTCACACCGCCTTCAGAGGCGATAATAAAATCTGTCTGATCTGAAATTTCTGCAGCAACTTCAACAGTTTGCATATTGCAGGCATCAAACAGTAATATTTCAAGATGTTCATTGATGTTGGTTATAGCTTGCCGAAGTTCGCCACCGCTAATATTAATATAATCATCCGCTTCAACATCTGGGCAGAGAGAAGGTGGAATATCTCTTGCTTTGGGATACCAACCATTACCGTGCGACCAGATAATCAAAGCCTGATTACTAGAAGGATATTTCTCAAAACCCCAATTAGCAAATGCGGTTAACTGATCTCCATCTCCACTATCGATCTCCCCAAGATAGGAGATCTGCTGGGAAATGGATGGAAAAATATGGTAACGATAAGCACCGGATTGTGGATCGGCAGCACTATAATCAATTTGAACAATTAGATTAAGCTCATCTGAAAATTCTGCCTGCATCATATCTGCCATATCGGCTGCTGCTTCAAAATTCAAACTATTATCTGCAGCCATGTAGACAAGAACCGTCCAGGCGCTCTCATTATTTTTGCTGCAACTACCTGCGATGAAAGCAAGTACAACCAGGCTCAAATATTTTATCAGCTTCATCTAAAAATTTTACTCGGATTTATATTCTCTTGCTTTTTCAATGTTTTTCAAAACCCGAACAGCTCCCTGAGTTAGAGCTTCCATCTCTTTTTCTCCGGCTATCACATATACTTTGGCAATAAAATCAACTCGTTCTTTTAACTTTTCTACAACATAATCATTGTAAGCTAAGCCGCCTGTGAGAAAAATCCCGTCAATCTTCCCTTTGAGCACAGCAGCGCAAGCACCGATCTCTTTGGATATTTGATAAAGCATGGCATCAAAGATAAGTTCAGCTTTCTGATCGCCCTCTGCTATCTTTTTAATTATATCACCACCATGATCAGTGCCGAGATAAGCTATAAGTCCGCCTTTTTTAGTAAACATCTTGATCATCTCTTTATGAGTATAATCACCGGAAAAAGCCATTTCCAGCAAATCTCCGATTGGCAAAGCACCAGCTCTTTGAGGTGAAAAAGGACCCATGCCTAAAACAGCATTATTTACATCCACCATTTTACCTTTTTTAATGGCGGCAACGCTAATTCCACCGCCCATATGCACACCTATCAAATTCACATCAGTAAATTTTTTTGTGAGTTCAGCCGCAATACTAATTCCGCAATAGCGTAGATTCAAAGCATGTAAAAGCGATTTCCGTTCAATCTGCGGACAACCGGAAATTCGTGCTATTTCTTCAAATTCATCAACTGTGACCGGATCAACGATAAAGCTGTCAACTTTGATATCGTCAGCAATGGATTTAGCTATAAAAGCACCCAGATTGGAAGCATGGATACGTCCCCATAATTCGGGATCGCTAAGATCGTTGAGCATTGCTTCATTAATCTTGTAGGTACCGCTGGCAATAGCTCTAACCAAGCCGCCTCTTCCCACAACTGCATCTAAAGAAGAAAGTTCAATATTATTTTTTTCTATCGCTTTGATCACTAATTCTTTTCTAAATTCGTATTGCTCAATAATACTATCATATTCAGCTATTTGTTTTGCATCATGTCGTAAAGTTTCAATAAATAGAGATTTAGTATCATCAAAAATGGCTATCTTAGTCGATGTAGAACCCGGATTTACTGCTAATACACGATATTTCATGGCAACTCTCCAAAACTTTTTTGCCAATTTGAGCACAACATCCAACCCGTCAAATATTTTCTAAACCATAAAAATGCGGAATATTAACTAATAATTTTATTTCCTCTTCAAATTATGATCCACCCTTAGAGTTCATTTTACACTTTTCCAGGAATAATAATAAATCTTAAAAAAAACAGATACAAAAACATGAATGTTTATTCAAGACCCTGCATCCCACAAATGATTTGACACATTAAGTTGAGGAAAAATTAATGACAAATGGAGTTTCTAAAATGAATATTATTAATAATAAAACAGGCTGGGTAGAAGTGATCTGCGGCAGCATGTTCAGCGGTAAAACCGAGGAGCTGATCCGCCGAGTTCACAGAGCGGAATATGCCAGACGAAAAATACAAGTATTCAAGCCGGAAATAGACAACCGATATGAAAAAGATCACATTGTTTCACATAACAAAATGAAAACTCCTTCTCAGATCATTAAAAATGCCAGTGAGATCCATGATCTTGTTAAATATGATACAGAAATAATTGCTATTGATGAAGTACAATTCTTTGATGATAATATTGTAGCTATTTGTGATAAATTAGCTGATACCGGGAAACGGGTAATTGCAGCCGGACTTGATCAGGATTACAGCGGAAAACCTTTCGGGCCGATGCCTCAGCTTTTAGCAATTGCTGAATACGTATTAAAGTTAAATGCTATCTGTGTGAAATGCGGTAATCCGGCCAGTCGAACTCAACGACTTACAAAAAGCAAAGAAACTGTAGTTGTGGGAACAACTGATATTTACGAAGCCCGTTGTCGAAACTGTCACGAGGTCTTGTGATCATGATACAATTAAGAATGTTACTGGCAAATATCGTGCAGATCTACATGATAGTGATCATAATCAGAGCAGTTTTATCCTGGTTTCGAGTTAACCCTGCCGGAGAATTTTTTAAGATCTACCTGTTTATAATTCAACTTACAGAACCGGTAATGCGCCCGATCCGCGAACTGCAGAATAAGCTTATTCCCGGCTCTCCGCTTGATTTTTCTCCGATTCTGGTAATTATTTTGTTAAATTTGCTTAGAAACATTCTGTTGGGATTGTAAGAAATGTTGAACATGATAAGAGAAACTGCTGAGTTTTTAAAGGGAAAAATTGGGATTACACCCGGTATAGGCATAATTCTGGGAACAGGATTGAACTCTATAGCAGAACTTTTGGAAGATCCGATCATTATTCCATATGCGGAAATACCCAATCTGCAAGTTTCAACTGCTCCTTCTCATCAAGGCAGGCTTTTAGCCGGAAAGATCGGCAGTAAAACAGTAGTAATTCTGCAGGGAAGAATTCATTATTACGAAGGGTATTCTATGCAGGAGATAACTTTCCCCATCAGGGTTTTAAAGGCTTTAGGAACCAAAAAACTCATTGTAACAAATGCAGCCGGCAGTCTAAATGAAAAAATGCTTCCCGGTGATATAGTGATCCTCAAGGATCATATTAATTTTATGGGTAATAATCCTTTGATCGGGGAAAATTATCCGGAGCTTGGTGATAGATTCCCGAGTTTACATCAGCCTTATAATAACGAATATATAAACTTAGCTCATAATATTGCAAAAACTAATGATTTCCCTTTACAAGAAGGAGTCTATACTGCTGTCTTAGGACCGAGTATGGAAACTAAAGCTGAGTGTAAAATGCTGGCAAAGCTGGGGACAGATCTGGTTGGAATGTCAACTGTACCGGAGGTTATTGTTGCTATTCATTCCGGGATAGAAGTTATTGGGCTATCTGTTGTAACCAACTTAAGCAATATATTCCATGCAAAAGCTCATACACAGGAAGAAATTAGGAAAAATGCAGCAAAAGCCAAAAAGAACTTGGCATTATTAATCGTAGAATTAGTTAAGAAAATATAAAAGAGGACTTAATTATGGCAGCAAAAAAAATGGCAGAAAAGCGACTTGAAAAGTATAAAGAAATTCTACTGGAAGAAAAGGCAGAAACACAAAATGTGATCAATGCTATCAACGATATTCAAAAGCGTGGTGCAAAAGACGGTAATGGAAATCTTTCAGCTTATTCGCAGCATCAGGCAGATCTTGGTTCCGATACAGACGAATCAGAACGTAGAGTTTACATTCTGGAAAAAGAATTGGAGAATGTAAAAATGATCAATTCTGCTCTGAAAAGAATCTATGATAAAACATACGGCATCTGCGAGATCTGCGGAGATTATATTCCTGCTAATCGTTTGAAAATAGTGCCTTATGCAAAATACTGCATAAAATGTAAAGAGGCAGAAGAAGAAAGAAAGAGAAGAAGAAAATAGTGAAAAAAATTGTAAAACTATTACCATATTTCTGGGTTTCATTTCTGGTGATCGTACTGGATCAAGTATCTAAGCACATGATTAAAAGTTCAATAGAGCCCGGACAGATAATCAAACTCACACCAAAATTTGTTTGGCTTACTTATGTGCAAAATACCGGGGCCGCATTTAGTTTTTCTTTTGGAAATGCTGACCTGAACAGACTTCTTTTCATTATTATTTCATTAATTGCAATAAGCATTATTATTTACCTTAGTATCAACAGTAAGAATAAATTAGAGATGTTTTCTTTTGCTCTGATCTTAGGCGGTGCATTAGGAAATTTAATTGATAGAATATTGCTAGGAAGTGTTACCGATTTTATCTGGTGTGATTTCCCTGATCTAATTATGCAAAGGTGGCCGGTTTTCAATCTTGCCGACAGTTCTATTGTAATTGCCATAATCCTCATTATCGGCTATAGTTTATTTCATAAAGAAACTCAAAAGGAGCAAGTATGAAGAAATTTCTAAGTATAATTTTGTTTTTAACTTCTACTTTATTATTAGCTCAGGTGATAACTCCCATTGCTAATATTCAAGATAGTGTTAGTGTTTATAACGGTGAATCAGTAACGGTTCAAGGAGTTATTACAATTGGTGCAGGAGTAACAAACGACAATTTGCTGAATGCTTTTATTCAGGATAATTCAGGTAAAGGAATAATGTTGTTTGCTTATGATATCACACCTGCCTACCAGAATGATCTGATCCGCGGTAACTCACTTCAAGTGAGCGGAATAGTGGATGAGTATAATGGTGTAACAGAGTTAAAAGATTTTAGCTACAGCGTGATCAGCACAGGCAACCCTGAACCGTCTCCGACAATACTCGATATGGGAGAAAATAACAATCTGTATGAAGGTACTTTGGTTCAGGTAACAGGTACTATTTATGAGATCTACTTTGCAGGCGGCGGTACAAATATAAATATTGAAGACGAAAATGGGAATCAGCTGACTATTCGCGTTTGGGATTCAACCGGTATAATTCTGGATGATTATTATGTTGGATTTATTCTGGAAGCAGTTGGAGCAGGAAGTATCTACGCGAGTAATTTTCAAATTTTAGCAGGTTATGATGACCATTTACGGGAAGGAGAATTCGTTAATTATCCTTATGGAGAAATAAGCGAAGTAATCCCGGGACAACCTGTTAATATTACTTTTTCATATCCTCTGCAAATGGCAAATGTGATCTTGAACTGGAAAACCAGCAGCAGTTTTGAATTTAATATGCTGGAAATGCTCCCTAATGAGATCAACGAAAATATATTCGAAGCAACTGTCCCGGCTCAAGGACAGGGCACAATTGTAGAATTTTATATCACAGCAACTGATACGGCCAATACCGAGCAATATGTATTTC
This sequence comes from Candidatus Cloacimonadota bacterium, assembly GCA_021735645.1. GTDB lineage: Bacteria > Cloacimonadota > Cloacimonadia > Cloacimonadales > TCS61 > Stygibacter. The sequence continues at coordinate 3,910 of JAIPGP010000143.1, read as the reverse complement.
CGGAAGGATATCCGCAAGTTTCAGCTTATTTTTACACTTACAGCGCCACTACTCACAGTGCAGTTCTAAATATCCCGGCTAAAACTTTTAATCCTTACGACGGAGAGACTTTCCCCATAGAATTTGCTTCTAAAAATGGTGATAAAGCTATTCTGAGAGTATATAATGCAGAGGGAAAACTGATGCGCACTTTAGTGAATACAATAATTTCTAATTCTACCGGGATCATCCACTATGACTGGAATGGCAAAGATGTAGAAAATAAATTACTTCCGCTTGGCTTATATATCTGTTTTTTAGAAGTAATTGATACGGCTAACGGCAATAAAAAAACAGCTAAGGCTCCGATAGTTATCGGTGCACCATTGAAATAAAGGGGGAAATAATGAAAAAGCTGATAACAGTTATTTGCATAATATTAATTTCGATCAATTTGGCAGCTATCTTCGATGATTACGAACCATCCCCGCGAGCCAGAGCTTTGGGCGGAGCTTATTATTCCATAAGTGATGACGCTAATGCTATTTTCTATAATCCGGCCGGATTGAACAGCACTGAAAATAATATAATCGCTGGTTATTCAAAAATTTTCAATAATGATTTTCAAGTGCTGAATACGATAGCGCTGGCAATTAAACTACCGCATAATTTCGGCTCTATTGGAATAGGACTGGAATCTATGGATGTGGATTTTCAGGATGTGAACCTTCTCAGTGAAAAAGTGTATGCTATAGGTCACGCTATCAATATACTACATGATATTCATTCCAGTTTAGACTTTGGTTACAGATTCAATATGTATCATCTCTCAATGGATGGTAACGGAGAACAACCAAGCTTTGGCTTTGATCTGGGAGCTTTAGTCACATTACATCAAAGGACAAAGATCGGATTTACTGTAACAAATTTGAATAATCCTGCAGTCGGTGTAGATAACGAACACGATCTGCCGCAAAAATTTGCTATGGGGATTTCCTATCAACCTTACACAGATGTAACAACCGCGATAGAAGTGAAGAAAACAATCAACGGCAAAACGGAATTACATGCCGGTGCTGAGGTTAAAATATATGAGATGTTTACCTTGAGAAGCGGTATCCGCAACGAACCAACAAGTTATTCCATGGGAGCACAATTCACAGCTTATAATATCATCGTTGACTATGGATTTAATACGCACGCTATTGATTTGACACATCATTTCAGCCTGGGTTATAAATTTTAAATAAAAATAATTAAAACAAAGCCATTCTGCTATATTGAGAATGGCTTTATTTTTTTTAATGATGAAAATCAGTTTGAAGTATTGAACAAAGTGTTTTTTTTGTAATTACTTATCTTCTTTACTTTCCTTATCCGGATAAACCAGTACATGAACTTTGGAAGCACGAACAATCACTTTGGAATGACTCTTACCTTCTTTATCCTTCCACTGGTTGCCTTTGAGAATTCCTTCTACAATTACGGGAACACCTTTTTTGTAATAATCTTCACGTTCTGCCAATGGTCCCCATACTTCCACATCAATAAAGGAGACTGTCTCCTGCCATTTGCCGTCTTTGGCTTTATAACGCTGGTTATGCGCTACAGTAATGGTCGTGACAGGAGTGTTTGCATCTCCCACATGATTGATCTCGGCATCGCGGACAATGTTCCCGGAAATGGAAACTGAATTGATACTTGGGTTTCTGAAACTCATAATTTCTCCTCCTTTTAGTTTTACAGTTAGCTGTTTTAGTTCGTAAGGCTGAATTGATCTTTCTAACGTTAGCAACTTTGATAAGTTACATCGATAAGTTGTTATTCAATTTGATTTTAGTCAATTATTTTTTTATTTTTATTATAGATTTCCTTGAAAGACCAATTAATTTTCCGTTCTTAAGAAGAACTACTCATAAAAAAACCGGTGAATTAATTCACCGGCAAGATTCAAAAATCAACAGAAAATTTTATTCTTTGCGCAGCCACTCAACGAAATTTTCTATTCCTACCTTAAAATTTGTTTGAGGATCGTACCCAAGTATTTTCTTAGCTTTACTGATATCGGCAAAAGTTTGGATTACATCACCGGACTGCATCGGCAAATACTCTTTTTTAGCTTTCACAGCCAAAGTCTTTTCCAGTGTTTCAATCATTGTGGAGAGAGATATAGTCTGCGATTCGCCAAGATTGAAAATTTCGTAATATAAGCCTTCATCCACAAAAGCTATCGTTTTCATGACGCCTTCAACAATGTCATCGATATAAGTATAATCACGTCTGGTAGTGCCGTCACCAAAAACGGGAATAGTTTCTCCAGCCAGGATGCGGCGAGAAAATTTGTGAATAGCCAGATCAGGTCTTTGTCGTGGTCCGTAGACGGTAAATAAACGCAGACAAGCTATGGAAATTTGATGAAGATGGTGATAAGAATGACAGATCAATTCTCCGGCTTTTTTAGTAGCAGCATAAGGTGAGATAGGATGATCAACCGGATCAGTTTCGGCAAATGGAACCTTCTTGTTGTTCCCATAAACCGAAGATGAAGAGGCAAAAATAAATTTTTTGATATTAAGTTTTCTGCACTGTTCCAAAAGATTAAGAGTGCCTACCACATTAACATTTGTGTATAAACCCGGATCTAAAATAGATGGCCGCACACCTGCCATAGCTGCCAAATGGATCACAAGATCAAACTTGTTGTGACTGAAAACATCTTCCAATTCGCTAATATTTCTGATATCTGCCATGATGATCTGGAAATTATCACTTTTTGCCAGATCATGCAGATTTTTCCGTTTGATCCTGATGTCATAGAAATCACAGAAATTATCTAGACCGATAACATTATGATCTTTGCTGAGAGTTTCACATAGATGAGAGCCGATAAAACCGGCTGCTCCTGTTACAAGAATATTCATTATTTTTCCTCTTTTTTATTTTATATTTTTAAGAAATCAGTTATGGGCAGCGAACAGATTCTTCGTCGAATGTCACTGTAGGTTATTCCTCAGAATGACACCTGCTAAAACAGAATGACGTTTTCAAAAAATCCGTCATGTTGAGGACGGGCTTCTTCCAGGCGTTCGACGAAACATCTGGATTTTTTAATGGTACCTTATTTGCAGCGAACAGATTCTTCGTCGAATGTCACTGTAGGTTATTCCTCAGAATGACGTTCGCGGTGTGGATGCGGAACGTTAGTAATGAATAATATAATAAGTGTACAAGATTACTCACCTAAAAGATTCATGTATTTATCTCTTCTAGCACTAAACTCGGTCATGTCTTCTTCATTGATAATCATATCATATAGATCCAACCAATATGGATTCATTGTAAGGATTAGATTTAATTTCTTTTTTCTTAATTTGCCTTTTAAGGTTTTTTCTCTATTGATGGCATCTCTGATATCTAAAAATTCTTCATAATAAACTAATTTTGTTACATTGTATTTCTTTGTAAAACCATCGTGTAAGTGATTTTTGTGTTCTGTTATCCTTTTGATGAGGTTAGATGTAACACCAATATATAATGTTTGATTTTGTGTATCTGATAATATATAAACGTATGAGTAATTCATTTTTTTTCCAAATCGTGTTAATTATCGCGAACAGATTCTTCGTCGAATGTCTCTGCGGGTTATTCCTCAGAATGACACCTGCTAAAACAGAATGACGTTTTCAAAAAATCCGTCATGTTGAGGACGGGCTTCTTCCAGGCGTTCGACCAAACATCTGGATTTTTTAATGGTACATTATTTGCTGCGGGTAGATTCTTCGTCGAATGTCCCTGCGGGTTATTCCTCAGAATGACACCTGCTAAAACAGAATGACGTTTTCAAAAAATCCGTCATGTTGAGGATGGGCTTCTTCCAGGCGTTCGACGAAACATCTGGATTTTTTAATGGTACATTATTTGCTGCGGTTGA
>JAIPGP010000135.1 GCA_021735645.1 Candidatus Cloacimonadota bacterium | reverse complement strand
GAATATTGCTTCTGAAATTCAAAGAAACTTATCGTTTCATAATGTTTCATTAATAGACCTCCATTGAATATTTGATAGCAAATTTCCACCGAGTAATCTTATTGTCAAGTTTTACGGAGACAGCCGGATAGTCATTATAATATATATCCGTCTCTTGCACTTTCTGCAGCTGATAAATGTTCCGATAAAAGTTGGTGAAAGCTGCACTTTACCGCCACATTTGCACTGGATTTCCTGCCAGCCTTTTTTATCTCTCAGATAAGTCTGATCTTTCTCTTTACTGTAATCCGGTTCTCCTTTATCATCCAATATCTCCTGAATAATCGCTGCTGAAGCTCCGGTATCTGCAGATTCATCAAGCATTGCTGCTAAAGTATCCTGCATGTTTTCTGCCAGAATATGCCTTCTCCCGCAACGAGGACATTTGATCTCATATTTATCATAATTAGATGGCACTTTGATCTTCAATCCGCAATCACAATCGATAAATCCATAATCCTCTGTCAGCCTGATAACGTCTTCTGTCCGCACGCTACCAGTTAAAGCTGCCATTTCTTCTTCACTGGTTACCAGCGATTGCTCACCTGCCAGGAGATCTGCCATTCTTAAGGGCAGTTTTGTCGTGTTTGCCGCTACTGATTCGGGCATAAAACCTGCTTTGGCTTTTACCACTTCCTCATAGGCTTTGCGATAATCAATATACCCTGCTCCTCCGCTCATTTTTCGCAGTATTTTGATCCGGTTCCAGATAGGAGGGTGCGTACGTGTGCCCTTACTGGTAACCACCTCATCTCCAAAGGGCTCGTCAATAAATGCTGCTGCAGATATTTTATCGATTTTCTCCAAAGTATTTGTATTATAAGCAATTTTGGTTAAAGCTGATGCCAGTCCGGCAGGATAGCGTGTTAACCTTGCGGATACGGCATCTGCCAGATATTCCCGCTCCCTTGATAAACTAAAATAAATAATCTGGATCAGAATCGGGGCTATAATCGCAAAAATAATCCCAATTATCATCAATACTAAACCAAAACCGGAATTACCTTTGCCGCTACTGCGACTACTCGTTCTATAACCGCCTCTACCCATTGATCCCCAGTACAATGATCTCAGCATCACATCTCGCAGAACAATAACCATGCCCAGTGAACTCCGGCACACTTCCAGCAGCATACTGTCTTTATTGATCAAATGCGCCAGTTCATGGGCTACCACTCCCTGTAGTTCATCACGGTTGCAAATACTCAGCAGTCCTGCTGTTATGGCAATAGCTCCTGTTTCCGGACGGGTGCCAAAAGCCATGGCATTTGCTGCCTTTGATGGTATCACGTATGCCTCGGGTGATTTTCTCAATCCCGCGGCAATGCTCATTTCTGCTATCACATTGTTCAATTTGCTAAACTGGGATTGATCTGCTTCTTTCAAGCCTAATTGCTTAAAAAGTGTACGTGGCTTGCTGTTAAATATCAGATATATTTGCAACAGCTCCACAAGCCCGATAAATCCGGCAAAGATAAGGGCAAACCAGATTCTGCCACTTGCATAATCTGCTCCCCTGCGTGGTGCCAGATAGGTATAAAACAGGCTGCCCAGTACAAAGCCCACGATCAATAAGATCACAAAAGACGTGATCAGCAGATAGATAGACTTCCGCTGATTCTTACGGATCAATTCTTCTATCATTTTATCTTACTAAAAACTTACCTTGGGAACTTCTTTATCTGTCATTTCTATTTCAAAGTAGCTTTCCTTTTTCAGGTTCATCCCGCTGGCTACTATATTTGATGGAAATACTTCCATTCTGTTATTCAAATTCATCACAGAATCATTATAATACTGTCTGGCAAATGCTATCCGGTTCTCTGTGGATGATAATTCCTCCTGCAATGTGGCAAAGCTCTGATCAGCTTTAAGATTGGGATAATTCTCCACTATTGCCAGTAATTTGTCTAAAGCTGTCTGCAAATGACCTTCAGCAACAGATTTATCTGCCACACCATTGGCACTTATCGCTTTTGACCTGGCTTCTATGACACCGGTAAGTGTCTCTTTCTCATGCTTCATATAACCCTTCACGGTCTCTATCAGATTAGGGATCAGGTCATGTCGTCTTTTCAATTGCACGTCTATCTGTGACCAGGCATTCTTAACCTGATTACGGATGCGGATCAAGGTGTTATACAATCCAATAAAATAAGCGCCTATCACCACCAGTATTACTAATAATGCTATTAACATTTTACTCTCCTTCCTGCTTTATTGTATTTCTAAACATATCTTCTAAAAATTCAAGTACCTGGCTGTTCATATCATCATAAGCGATGATCTCTGCCAGCTCTCCCCTGTCAAACCAGATGCCATGTCCCTTTTTACACATATCAAGATGCGTCTTACCACAGACCACTTTAGTCATTTTTCTGCCACAGGCAGGACACTTGATCTTCCGTTCCCGCGTGCGTTTTTCCCGGACGAATTCTGCCTTTAATTCCTCAGCACTGTCACCCACCAGAGTTTCCAGTTCCCCCTCATCCAGCCAGATTCCGCCACATTCCAGACAATAATCTATCTCCACATTATTAAGCTCCAAAACGACCATTTCTTCACCACATGAAGGACATTTCATCTTTACCCCTATTTCAGCAGCAGCAGTTTCCGGCTCAGGCTTTTTCCAGCACATTCCAGACGATAGAAATATACGCCGGCTGCTACTTGTTCACCCTCTGTATTAATGCCATTCCAATTCGCCAAATGCTCTCCCGCTGCTTTATATTCATCTACCAGAACTGCCACTTTCTGACCTTTCAGATTATAGATTTCCAGCTTCACTATCCCTGCATCTGCCAGTTGATATGCTATCTTTGTAATATTATCTGTTCTGGTATTCCCTGGTGAAAACGGATTAGGATAATTCTGCCCCAGATTTACACTGGCAGCTATTTCATCATTATCTGCAGGTAAAGTTGCAATCCATAAATCTAAGGTCTTTTCATCATAAATACCATGCCTGTCATGTACAACTATATTGAATTGATAGGGATTATACATATCACTCACACCCCAGAAAGTCCCGGTCATAAAGCCCGTTTCGCTGATCCCGCATTCTCCACTCGGGAAGGGAACAAAACCATATTCGGTAACTTCCCCTTCCGGCAGCTCAAAACTCCCAGCCAGGCTACTGATTTCATAGCTTAATTCATCACCATAAGACACTCCTGCCGTCCATTCACCTGAAGAGGTTATCGCTTCGCTGTTATAATAAAATTCTATCTCCTGCCACTGACGCAGAGCTATCACAAAATCCGCATCAAAATCAGAATTATCATATTTGGATACTGTCCAGCGGAACATTGCCAGATCGTCCTCCTCATAATAATAAAATCCGTCCCCATCTTCCTGATATGCCATCAAATCTGCTCCATAAGCCGTGATACACCTCGTAACTTTCAGATTCTCCTCATTCCTGATATAGGTAAATCCATTAGCAAAAACCAGCGAACCATCGGTTATAAAAGTTATCTGCTGATACATCTCACCATAAAAATAAAAATTAAACGGTAACTCAATCTCAGCCCAGCCATCATCATTATCGGTAACTTCTATCGGCTGCCATTCCACTTCCGGAAAGTCATCTATCCGGCTCTCCTCTTCATAATTACGCCTGATTGCCCAATCAAAAGGTTCCATTCCTCCAATACTGACTATCTGAGTCTCATAAGCCACTCCCTCATATGCCATGGGAAGCTCTTCAGTTAATATTTCCACCCCTTCATAATCGATCTCACCACTTACATTATAGTAATTCAACCAGTTGTTGATCACACCCCAGTTCGTCTGACTACCGGTAAATTCTTCTATCTCATCCTCGGTCTCATTTAGCACACTATAGCTGATCATAGTGCCATCCCCGGTATTCTCAGGGTCCACACTATCTACTATCAGCCACCACTGCATCTCACCCTCATCTTCTATATAGCTCAAAAGCGGAGTGATATCCAGCCCTATCTCCAAAGGCTGGGCTCCCGGCAGATTATTACCCGGCAGATTCCAGTCTCCGCCTTGAAAATTAAAATGCGGAAAATACAATTCAATTTCCGGCTCAATTGCCGTAGCATCACTCGATACTCCCGCTCCTATCCGCAAAGTATTCCTCTGATTATGACTGATCTCTACCTTCAAGGTCAATAAGGGCTCATAACTCTCCCATGCCCTGATTCCATGCACCACATTTCCCCAGATGCCTCCACTCTCAGTTGGCTCTGCCAAAGTCCGATACATCACCCAGCAAAATCCGTTATTTCCCCAGTTCAAGCCCCAGCTATTGACCATCTTGATTGCCCCGATCTCCCAGTCACGCATATCCACTACCCCATCATCATTGATATCTATGTCATTGGTAAATTCACCGTCATTATTATAGTCATAACACACTTCATCATTATAGCCCACAAATGTCATGGCATGATTCACCGGTGTCGTCCAGTCAGTGATAATTGTCTCGCCGGTGAAAGCGCTTTGAGCCGGCAGTTCATGACCTTCCAGATCACTCACTCCTGCCCCAAAACATACCAGTCCCCCACTTTCTTCCTCATTACCGTGCTCATAAAACCAGTATTTAAGAGCTACTAAGCCCTCAGGTGTATCCACTTCAATAGCGAATATCTCCGCTACCCGGTTCTCCATAGCACTCCGGTAATTATCATAACCATTCATCCAGCCGCTTTGTCCTAAAGCAAATATCCCGCCATAAGTCTCTATTGTAGGGCATCCACCGGCTTTCACGATCTGCCAGCCGTCAAAATGCCATGATCCACCACCATATCCGCCATTTAAAAAATTCCAGGTATAATGATCAGGATACTGATGTGCCGGCACATCTGCCGCCAGACCACGCAATCTATCAATCTCATAAGTAAAACAGTAACCTATCCCACTCGCCTGTCCACAAGACCCGCCATCCTGACCAAACACCGGACGCAGCCATTCATGCTCCGAATTATCTACGCTTAAAGGCAATTCTCTGCTCGTATTTATCTCAGCAAGCTCCAGCCTGTCCAGACTATCCAGAAATTCCCAGTCCGCTTCAGTAAGCTCCCTCAAACCCGGCACAAAGTCAGCAGGTTCCAGGCTTCCAAACAATATACATCCGATAGTCAGTAAAATAATTATCAATCCATAACTCAGTTTCATAAACATCTCCTTACCTTAATTTTCATTGCAAACACTCTACCCAATTCCCTAATAAAATGTCAAAGGAATAATTATTATCCTCCCGCCAGGTCTACTGTGTCCACTTCGTCCTCTTTGTCCAATTCGTCCATCCCTCGCATATTTTTTTTCCCAAAAGAGCCAAACCTTCATATCTGAATATTTCCGATGACGTGAGCATAGCTTCCGCTGCACATTTCCACCTCTTTGCAAAAATTGAGCCACTCTTTCGTTTTTCAGAACCATCAGTTTGATTTAGTGCTAAATGGTACACAAAAACAATAACTCAGCAGGAAATGTAAAATGTTAAAGAAGTCGTTAATTATTGTTAATTATTGTTATTTATATGGAAATCTTTATTATTATAGGAATTTGTTTTTTTTTAAAAAGTTAAAATATAGGTGTATTTATCTTCAAAAAACGCCAAAAATGTAAGATTTTGTTGTAATTAATATTATATTAAGGAGTTATGACCTTACATTTTCCTTACATTTCTTACATTTTTCTATCAATGAATAGCCAGGAAGATGCGAGGCTGCGAAAGCGTGAAGGGGTGGGGACTTCATATGATTTTGAATTCATGGGTTTCACTCATGGCAGTGTGAAGAAGAAAACAACAAACTGGAGAAATTTCAGGGGGATGCGAGCTTAATAAATTTATACTGGCATCCCCCTGTTTTTTTTGTTTTCATAGCAGGAATTTTAATGATAATTGACCAGTTAAGTAGAACTTGCACCGTTAACGGTACCCCGGAAGTTCATCCCTAGCCCAAGGCTATGGACGTTCTTCGAGGAGCGAGAACTACGACCTGTTAACAATTTTGAGTGTTGAATTTTGAATGAAGACCTTCAGTTCCAGCTTTGTACTAATTTATCATAATTTCACACTAGCCTTATATTATTTCTTAGCGAGCAAAGCTCGCTCCCATTAAAAATTAAAAATTCATAATTTATAATTATCTGAATTCGGTTGATAGTGGTCGTCATCTGCGCCCCACTTGGAAATACCCAGCGGTGCACATATGACTTAGATACAGAAATTATTATAATTTCGGGGGAGACTGTTTAATCTAAGTAATTGAATTATAAAGAGCAAAATCTATATTAGGCACATTAAGTGCACATCTTTGTTAAAATAGGGTCAATATTCAAAATTGACATTTTTGCTCGAGAATGAGCATTTTATTTTTGAACTT
>JAIPGP010000032.1 GCA_021735645.1 Candidatus Cloacimonadota bacterium | reverse complement strand
AACAGGTGACAGGGTGCTGGAATGCGGCTTCTGCGGAATTTAAGAAGGTGTGGGAGAAGTATCATATTCGCTGGTTTGATGCTAATTACCGGAAGGACTGGAAGATCGTGCGGCAGCATAATTTGTGGTCTAAGCTGGTTTTTCGAGCGGGTGGAGTATTGGGATTTGATCTGGAAGAGATTTCGCCTGATAACTGGCTGTGGGGCGTGGAAACGCTGGGTGATCTGCTGAAAGTGTGCGGAATGAGGAGATATGGGCTTTCTGTGGAGGAATTGGAGGTGAAGATATTCCGTGAGTCGTGAGTCGTGAGTCGATGAGGAGCTTGACTGGTATTCTAAATACTACGTCCAATATAAAAGAATTTTTTCACCACAGAGGCACAGAGAACACAGAGAAATGTAATGTAAGAGAAGAGAAGAATTATTTATTTGTTTTTTGTCTTCAAGTTGCTCAGTCTTTTAGTCCTGTAGTCCATAAGTCTTGCAGTCATTTAGTCACCTCTTCTCCCCCTTCATTCCCTCAATCCCTCATTCCCTCTCTCAGTCTCTCCGTCCTTCTCCTCTTCTCCTCTTCACCTCTTCTCCCCTTCATTCCCTCAATCCCTCATTCACTCTTGAAGTCACACCTTCTAACCTTCTAACCTTCCCTTCTCCGAATCCCGAGTCTCGAGTTCCGAGTCACGACTCGCAATAGAAAGCTTGAGAAACTGCAGGGGATGGGGATTTCATGTGATTTTGAATCCATGGGTTGAAACCCATGGCTATTAAAGTTATGCCCTTTCAGGGCTTTTTGGAAGTCAGCTGATTTTTTAATTTCGGGGTGGTGCCAGATTTAAGCAAGAAGAAACTTGACAAAGTAAGTATAATTATTTTATTTTATAAAGTATATATTTATAAAGTATTGGAGGTGTTAATTTATGAAGTTACTTACAATATTCTTACTTATCGCATTATGTTTTTCTATTGAATTAATTGGTCAAAACCTGTTTGATTATGAACCTGAAATTATTGATGGCAAAGCCGAAGCATTAGGGCAAGCCTCAATATTATCATCAAGAGGAGCAAACTATCTATTTAATAATACAGCGATGCTCAGTAATCTAAATAAAACTAATATTCAGATCAATTGTAGAGGTATTACAGGGACTTCGAATGTATATGACACTGATAAAGAGCACCCATTTCACTTCAAATTAAATGCTGTGTCTTTTTGTATCCCTTTTAATAATAACTCATCAAATAAATTCGCTTTAGGTGCAGGATATCGAGTTTACTATGACTGGTCAAATAATTTAAAATTTGAAGAAAGATACCTACATTATGTTAATACCTTTAAAAAAAAGACACGCGGAGGTCTAAATACTCTTGTGATTGGTGGAGCATTTAACCTTAGTCAAAAATTTTATGGAGGTTTATCACTTAGTTTACCTGTTTTTAGCAACTTATCTTATGAGGAAAGTGAAGATGGTGACCTCGAGTATTCTTCGGAAGGCTCAGTAAGTGGAACTTTTTTGACTTTCAGTAGTGCTGCTATCTTAACCAGATCTTTGAGTGCAGGCTTTAGATTGCGGACTCCATTTAACCTCAAGGAGGATTGGGAATCTACTGACATCACCAAATCTGACAATGAAATCCAAATTCCAATAGAATTAGGATTTGCCTTGAAGTTTTCAGCTAATGACAATATTAATTTCTATATAGAATATATATCAAGAAATTTAAGTAATTACTATATATTAAAATATGACCCTGAAGAATATCCTTATGATCCTGAGATTCAGACTGACGGCAAATCTGACAATGGATTTTCGCTAAGAACCGGTTTTGAAGCCGGAAACAAGAGTGAGTCATTTCGTTTTGGCTTATTTCTAAGAAGTGTCCCTTATTATGAATACAGTAAGACCGACCCATCAGTTATTAGAAAACCTAAAACTGAAACTGGGATTACTTTAGGTGGGGGAGGCAAATCAAAATCAACCATGACATTCGACATGTATGGGAGTCTCTCATTCTTGATGTATGAGAGTGATCAATTTGACACAAGGAGTAGTGAGACAGATGATTTTTCTTACTTCCGTCTTAGAGTTGGTTTAACTTTGGGTTTTGAGATTTAAGAAATCATCTCAGGTGTAATTTGAAAAAAAATTAATGCGGAGTTTATTGGTCAGATGAGCAATCGATCTACAGATATTATGAATAATGCAGAAGGTGCAGCCAGCTTAAAGCGTGATTAAGTAATTTTCGTTTCAATCAAACTGGGAAGTTTGACCTGCATTATTACTCTTGGAAATATTACATGAGATGTAAGAACGAAGCAGAGAACAGTGCCGGTTTATCTGGATGATTGACTTGCTGGAGTGCTGCTTCTGGTGTTTCGAACTGGTGGGATATTGGGTTTTGACCTGGAAGAGATTTCGCCTGATAACTGGCTGGGGGGGGGATTTTTTAAGAATAGAACGCGGATTGGGCGGATTGTCACTGATGAACACGGATAATGTATTCTTTAACTGTGATTGGGGACATTTAGATAGAGATTGATTCCGAGTTCCGAGTCCCGAGTTCCGAGTCCCGAGTTCCGAGTCCAGAGTTCCGAGTTCCGAGTCCCGAGTTCCGAGTCCCGAGTCCCGAGTTCCGAGTTCCGAGTTCCAAGTTCCGAGTTCCAAGTTCCGAGTTCCGAGTTCCGAGTTCCGTGTTCCGAGTTCCGTGTTCCGAGTTCCGTGTTCCGAGTTCCGTGTTCCGAGTTCCGAGTTCCGTGTTCCGTGTTCCGAGTCATAGAAGATTTATATTGACACATAATAAGATAACAAATTATATTATAAAGGGAATAAGATTGAAGTGAGGGATAAAATGTCTAAGCATATTGATATAGTAAAGCAGTTTGTTGATAATCATACTGATTTGATAATAATTTTTGACCCGAGCTACAGGATATTGTTCGTCAATAATGCCTATTGTACTACATTTGGGAAGCAGTATGAGGTTTTAAAAGGCAGCAATTTTATGAATCTTATACTTGAGACAGATCGTGATATGGTGAAAGCATCACTTCAAAAAATAACTTCACTTAATAATTTTGCAACTCATCAGGAAAGAGTTAGTGGTTTGGCGGGTATTAAATGGTTTGAGTGGAAAGTGCAGGGACGATTTGACACTCAGGGTAAATTACTGGATTATTTTGCAGTAGGCAGAGATATCACCGAGCAAAAAAAGCTGCAGGAAGAATTGGAACTTCTTCAATCACGTCATGAGCAGGCGGAATTGATTGGTGGGGTTGGTAATTGGGAATATGATATTATCCGGGAAAGGTTTTGGGCTTCTATCGGAGCAAAAAAACTCTATGGTATCCCTTTAGGCAAGCAGGAATTAACAACTGATTATATAGAAAATTGCATACCGAATCGGGAAAATGTGCACCAGGCTTTAGAAGATATGATCTTAGATAATAAGCCTTACGATCTGGAATTTGAAATTCAGCCTCTTGATCAGAAAGAACGACGAGTAATTATATCCAAAGCTGTTCTTAATCATGATGCAACTGGCAATCCGATAAAAATTGTGGGAGTCATTCAGGATGTCACCCGCAGAAAACTGGCTGAAACTAAGCTGAAAGATAGTGAGGAACTATATCGCAATTTGATCAAATTAGCTTCTGAAGCCATTTATCTGGTTAACCGAAAGGGAGAAGTTATTGAAGTTAATGACCATGCCTGCACTTTATTGGGTTACAGTAGAGATGAATTATTGAATATGCAGCTTAGTGATATTGATAAAAACTATACTTTAGAAACTTTTTTAGATTTCTGGAAGGATCATGGAATAGGCACAGCAAAAATAATTGAAACTACTCATACTCATAAGGATGGTCATCAGATAGCAGTAGAAGTTTCCGGATCGATATGCAAAATACAAGAAGAAATCGTCTATTTCGGATTAGCCCGGGATATCACGGAGCGTAAGCAGGTAGAAGCCCAGTTACAAGCCAGTGAAGAAAGATTTAAACTTGCCGTGGAAGGCACTCATGATGGTTTATGGGACTGGAATATACAAACAGGAGATATATATCATAGCGAACGTTTTACCACCATGCTAGGATATGAGCCGGGAGAATTGCCAAATACGATTGCTGCCTGGAGAGACCTTCTGCATCCTGATGACGTTAAAAAGGCATTATTAAAAGTTGAGGAATACCTGGCAGGAAAGACCAATATCTATAAATCAACTTTCCGTATGCTGTGTAAAGATGGCTATTACCGCTGGATAATCGGCAGAGGGAAAGCAATATGGGATGAAAGCGGCAAACCATATCGATTTATAGGATTTAATACTGATATCACTACCCGGAAAAATTCTGAAAGAGAATATATAAAAAGTCAGGAAAACTACCACCGGTTATATGACACGCTTACAGAGGGAGTTGTTTTCTTTAATAAAGATAAAGAGCTTATTGATGCAAATCCTGCAGCTCAAAAAATCCTGAATCTGGATTTGCTTGTTAAAGAAGAACTCAATGCAAGATTTTATAATTTCAAGAAAATACATGAGGATGGTTCACTTTTTTCTGAAGAAGATCTGCCGGTGTCACTTAGTCTCCAGCAAGGGGAATATTGCCATAATGTCATAATGGGAGTAATTGATGATAAAAAGAATGATATTGTCTGGTTATCAATAAATTCAGCCCCGATCTATGATGATGACAGTGACCTGCCTTCCGGTGCCTATATTATCTTTTCAGATATTACTGCTAAAAAATGGGCTGAAGATGAGTTAAAAAAGACAAATGAAACTTTGCTGGCAGCACAGGATATGGCAAAAATCGGATGTTGGACTTATGACATAAAAACCGGTAATCTAACCTGGTCAAAGCAGATGTACACTATCTTTGGTATTGATCCTGCTAAGGAAGCACCCAATTACGAACAACATAGAGACCTCATTCATTCCGACGATTGGGAAATGTTTGATGAAAGTGCAAAAAAATGCCAGTTAGGAGAACCTAATAATCTAAGACTGAAGATTAATTTCCCTGATGGCTCTACTCATCATATAATTTCGCTGGGATTTCCACGATATAATGATAAAGGAGAGATTAATGAAATTTATGGTACTACTCAAGACATCACAGAATTTATACAAAAAGAAATGGAACTGGAGCTGCACCGTAATCATCTGGAACAATTAGTTCAGCAAAGAACCGAAGAACTGGAAAAACAGAATCAAGAGCTACGGCATTATCACGAGCTATTTATTGGTAGAGAATTTCGCATCAAAGAGCTTAAAAATGAAATTGAAATACTCAAGCAGGAAATTTTGAATTTAAGAAGTAGATAATTTTGAGGAGTAAATAAAATGAAGTATTTTCTAATTATTTTCATATTGTCAATCTGTATGACATCGTTTGCCACTCAGCCAGTGGAATTTCAAGCATTTCAGGCAGAAATAACCCGTCAATCTCTGCAATTTTCTGCTTCATCTGAGCATCAGGAATTTCGCAATAACCGCATTACTCGTGATTATGAGATTGGAGACACCCAATCTTTCTGGAGCTGGGACTTATCCGATATGCCGCCAGCCTGGATTCAAACTCCTTCTACCTGCCAGGCTATAGGAGATAATTGCTATATCTTTGTGGCAGACGACCAGTGGGGCATTCACATGGAGCAGTCTGACGTTGATACTGTATTAGCACATTTTGAAGAGCACACCCTTGCCTTTCCTGACCAGGGAATATATGATTTGGATACCCAGTACTTTGGTCCTGTGCCGGATGAGCTGGATAATGACCCCAAAATGATAATCTTCTATTCGGCTTTGGGAAGTTTTCAGGGTACTTCTTTTGACGGCTATTTCAGTGCCTATAATCAGGTTACCGAAGCAGAAGCTCAAAGCATGAACCCGCCAGGTCACAGCAATGAATGCGAAATGATCTATATGACCTGCTACCCACTCAATCCTATTGCTCCAATACGCCTGTCTGTACTGGCTCATGAGATGCAGCACCTTATCCACTGGGGAATGGATATCAATGAAGATACCTGGGTAAATGAAGGCTGCTCTGAATATGCCATGTATTTGTATGGCTATCCTGATCCTATTGTGGATTTTCCCAGTCAGCCCGATAATAACCTGATCGTCTGGGACCAGAATTTCTCTGACTATGTGCAGACCTACCTTTTCACTGTTTTTCTATCTGAAAACTATGGAGGACATGATATCATCTCTGAGATAGTTGCCGAACCGGCGAACAGCATCACAGGCGTCCAGAATGCCCTCATCAATCTGGGTTATACAGCACCTTTTAATATATCTTCTCGCAATGGACAAATGCTAATTATCTGGGAGATTATGACTCCATTGATCTGCCTGCTTTCCAGTGCGTGAGTACCTATAACAACTATCCGGTGAGCGGAAGTGCTAATGTGAATGGCTGGGCTGCTGACTACTATAAATTTTTGACTGGAGACACTAACCTGGATATCAGCTTCTCTGCCACAGCAGGAGAATTCATTGTTAATCTCCTGCTGATAAACACATCAGGAGATTATGAGATTGTTAATCTCGTTGCTTCCGGCAATGAAGGAAGTATTACCCTGCCAGCCTTTGAACCTGAATATGACTATATGGTCATGAACATCTCAAACGTAACAGCTTCAAATAGAACTTACAGCTTCTCCCTGGAAGAAAGCACCTTGGAAGAACGAAATTTCTGGGCATATCATTTCAATGGAAACTCCTATTCAGAAATTACAGCTACCCTACAGGCTGCCGGCGAATTCTGTAATGTCTATGTAGATAATGAATTGTGGGAAACTGAAATTGACCTGAATGATGTTGAACTTGTAGCCAGAGTTTTTGATGATTCCACTGCTGCCGATCCGGAAAATGGTATCTACCTCTTAGATACTCAAATGTTTGGCTTGCCTTCTGATATTGATGCCAACGGTAAAGTGAACATTCTGATCTATGATATTGATGATCCTGATATCAATGGTTTCTTTGCCCCTAATGATATATCAGGTGGCACTCACAGCAATAATATGGAGGTACTCTATATAGATAAAAATCCGCATGGCTCCGGGATAAACAGCTCTTACTGCTTCTCCACAATCGCCCATGAATTTCAGCACCTCATCCACTATACTCTGGACAGCAATGAGCAAACCTGGGTGAATGAAGGACTTTCCTGTTTCGCTCAAACTGTTACCGGCTGGGTAAGTCCCTTCTGGATGGTGATGTACACCATGAATCCTGATAACAACCTTTTGCAATGGACTGCCGGTCCCGATTATCCTCAAACCTGGCTTTTCATGATCTATCTCTGGGAACACTATTGCCTGGATGATCAGAATATTATCTCCAACCTGGTTGCAGAACCGCAGAACGGCATAGACGGCATAGATGCTGCCCTTATTACTACCGGCTGGGATGATGTGAGTGCCGAGGATGTTTTTCATAACTGGGTAACTGCTAATTACATTAATGATGTCAGTTTTATGGATGGCAGGTTTGGTTATAATGACAATCCTGTAGGAACTGGTGATTATGCTATGGGAACTACTGGCAATATAACCATCTACCCCTCTTCAGTGACTAATACCATGCAGCACTGGAGCGTAAATTATATCACCTTCGCTAATCTGGAAAACAGCCTGAAAGTCACGTTTATGGGCGATGCTGATTATACGCAATATTCAGTAAGATTTGTTTCTCTTAATGACGATATTCCGTATGCTCTATATGAAATGGAGCTTGATGACTATTCCAATGGCGAGATCACTCTGCCTAATAACGACGAAAATTACGATAATGTAGTAATGATAGTTACTGACACCTTTGGGAGCACTGGCACCATAGAATATTCCTTTATTGCCGAAGATATCGTCTCCCCGGTTTCTGCTCCGGAAGATCAATTAGCGCCCGTTACAGAGCTTTCCTGCTATCCAAATCCTTTTAATCCGCTCACTACTATCCATTATACCATCTCAGAGGATTCCTTTGTCTCTCTGGATATTTATAATATAAAGGGTCAACGCATACGCAAATTGAAAATTGAAAATGTAAAATGTAAAGTTAATTCTGTTGTCTGGGATGGCACTGATGATCAGCATAACCCGGTATCATCGGGAATTTATTATTATAATCTAACTACATCAGGGGGATCTTTCACAAAGAAATTGCTGCTACTCAAATAGCAGAGCAAAACTCTGCTGATTAAAATATAGAGGTGAATTAATGAAAAAACAAAAGGCGTTAAAAGTGGTGAATATCTTTCTGGTACTGGCATTTCTGATCACAGCATTGTCACTGGTATTTTATAAAATGATCCCTTCAGCGATTCAGGGAGAGGAATTTTTATATGAAATGCACGAAACTGCCGGGACGATATTTATTATCATAGGATTGATTCATCTTATCCTGAATTTTAACTGGATAAAATCAATATACTTCAAGAAAAAGAAGAAAAGCTAAATATCCGGATTATAAAAAAATCTGTAATTAGTTAAATTTCGTTATATTGTCAGTAATCATATCTTAGATTCTAATGGATTTAAGGAAAAACTGGAGGTATAATGAAATACTTATTAATTATTGTATTATTAGCCGGTAGTGCATTACTGCTGGCACACCCGGCATCAAAGATGGACTTGAGTTTCGATAAGGAAACTTCTGTTCTGACCGTGAATTTTGAGCACCAAGTAAAAGATGTTGAGAAACATTTTATCTTTGAAATCCTGGTATATCTGAATGGAGATCAGATCATCGAGCAGAAACTGGAGAAGCAGGATAATCTGGAAACTGGGGAAGTATTTTATAAAATCGTAGATGCCAAACCGGGAGATAAAATAAAAGTCCGCACTAATTGCAATAAGACCGGAAAGAAATCAGCTGAATTAGTAATTGAATAGGGGGAAAGATGCGATTTAAATTTATCGCCTTATTTCTCCTGATATTCTCCACTCTACTGGCATACGATTTCAGTATGATCAATCTGATCAATCCTTCAGGATTAAAATCACGTGAAGGCGAGTTCATGATCAGGCATAGATTTTATGGAGATATCACCGATGCTCCTCTGGATAATTTTCTGGGAATGGATGCTGGAGCGAATGTTAATCTAAGTGCCAGATTTCAATTCTATCGCAAGGCAGAAGCTAAAATATCTTACAGCAGGCGGAAAAGTGAAAAAATAGCCGGGTTAGCCTACCGGATAGATATTGAGGACTTTCCTGTTTACGGGCAACTGGGGATAGATTATTTTTCCTATGAAGAGCTCAGTCAGCCGGAAACTACCCGTAAAAATATGTTTTATCATCTTTCTCTGCAAAACGAAGAATTGTTTGAGCGGCTTGTGGCAACTATCAATACTGCCTATGATGGCTATAATGAAAGACTGGTAACTGGATTTGGGCTTACAATTATGATCACTGATAACATGAGTCTTCTGGGTGAATATTACCCTGTATTGGATCGTGATAATGCTAATGTAAAGCTTTCGCAATATATGGGAGCAGAAGATGCCTTTGCCTTTGGTATAAAACTTGATACTTATGCTCATCAATTTATTTTCCTGCTGAGTAATTCTGATGATGTGGGCCTTCGCAGAGTAAGCCTGGGCGTTGCTGATGATTCTTATCTACGACTGGGATTTAATATTCAGCGTCGCCTGGAATTTTAGGAGGAAGATGTGAGATACAAATTATTGATATTAGCATCATTACTGTTAATGACATTTTATTTTGGCTGCAACAGGCTAAGTGATGAGATAATGGGACCTGAAGAGATTATAATAGACAGTCTGGGCTTTACGGAGGTCAGTGCAGCTGGTGTAACCTTTAAATATAAAGTAGAAGATACTGATCTGCATTGCATTCTGAGTGGCAATACCTCCGGCTGGGTAAGCGTGGGAATCAATCCAAGTTCTCAAATGAAAAACGGGGACTTTATCATGGCTTATGTCAATGGTGGAGCAGGTTTCATGCGGGATGACTGGGGTATCTCCAATACCACTCATGTTTCTGATATCAGTCTGGGTGGAGAAGATAATATCACTATGATCTCAGCATCAGAAAGTGGGGGAATAACCGAACTGGAATTTTCTATTCCTTTGAACTCCGGTGATCAATATGATCATATTCTGGAACTGGATCAGACTTATCCGATTATCCTGGCTCGCGGAAATAGTGATAGTTTTGATTCCATGCATTCAGCCACTGGCTATACAAGTATTACAATTTCAGTCACTGGGGGAGGAAATGGCGGAGATGGTCACACTTCTGTAATGCCGGATACTACTCAATATCTTCATTTAGAAACCATAGGTATGAAATTCTACTGGCTGGTTGATACAGATACGCTGCACTGTGTAGTTACAGCACCCACAACCGGCTGGGTAGGCATTGGTTTTGATCAGGTAAATGTGATGCAGGGCGCAAATTTCATTATTGGTTATGTGGAAAGTGATACCATTGGCTATTTTCGAGATGACTGGGGAACTGATCCCACAACTCATGTCTCTGACGAGAGTATGGGCGGCACGTCAGACCTCTATAATCTGGGTGGCATAGAAGCAGGCGGGGAATCAATAATCTATTTTTCTATCCCGCTTGATAGTGGTGACAGCTATGATAAACCACTGGTCTGGGATGAAACTTATCCAATAATTCTTGCCTATGGATCAGAAGACACCTTTATTTCTATGCATACCGGAGCAGATTTTTCTTCCTTCACAGTGGATAATACCACTGGTGGTGGAAGTGGTGGTGGCACAGGAAATACTACTGCTTTTCCTGATACCACTTTGTATCTATCTTTGAAAGAAGGAGATATCAGCTATTACTGGCTGGTAGATCCTGACACAATCCATGTATTAGTATCAGCTCCCACAACCGGCTGGGTAGGTATAGGCTTTGATCAGGATAATGTAATGCAGGGCGCAAATTTCATTATTGGCTATGTGGAAAATGATAGTATAGGTTATTTACGGGATGATTGGGGAAATACTACTTCAGTTCATTCATCAGATGTAGTTAATGGTGGCACCGAGGATATCTATCATACCGGAGGACTGGAATCCGGAGGAGAAACCTATATTTATTTCTCTATGCCGCTTGATAGTGGTGATGCTTATGATAAGCCGCTTGTCTGGGATGAGAGCTACCCTATAATTCTTGCCTATGGTCTTGATGATGATTTTTCTGCCATGCACACTGGAGCGGAATTTTCCAGCTTCACTGTAGATAATACCACTGGTGGCGGCGGAGGCGGCACAGGAAATACCACTGCTTTTCCTGATACCACTTTGTATCTATCTTTGAAAGAAGGCGATATCAGCTATTACTGGCTGGTAGATCCTGATACTATCCATGTATTAGTATCAGCTCCCACAACTGGCTGGGTTGGAATTGGCTTTGATCAGGATAATGTGATGCAGGGCGCAAATTTCATCATTGGTTATGTGGAAAATGATAGTATAGGTTATTTACGAGATGACTGGGGTAATACTACTTCAGTTCACTCTTCTGATATAGTAAATGGTGGAACAGAGGATATATATCATACCGGAGGATTAGAATCGGGTGGAGAAACCTATATTTATTTCTCCATGCCACTTAATAGTGGAGATCCTTATGATAAGCCTCTTAGCTGGGACGAGAACTATCCCGTGATCCTGGCTTATGGAAATGATGACAGCTTTTCTTCCATGCATGCCAATGCCGGATTCTCTTCATTTACGGTTGATAATACAACCGGTGGTGGTGATAATGGCGTTACCACAGGTGGCGATATCAGTCTGGATGATGACACTCTGGGCTTCAATGTGGTTTATAAGAGTGATTTCACCTTTAGATGGAAGATTGTGGGTGACTCGTTGAGATGTATGCTGGAAGCACCAACCACAGGCTGGCTGGCAGTGGGATTTGATCCTTCTGAAGAGATGCAGGATGCTAACTTCATCATTGGATATGTTAATAATGGTATCACCTATGTTCGTGATGATTTTGGCGTATCAGAAACCCTGCATTCAGCCGATTTAGGATTAGGTGGTGAGAACAACGTGAGAAGAGTATTTGGACATGAAGGAGGTAGCTCATCTGAAATGAGGTTCACTATCCCTTTGGATTCGGGTGATATTTATGATAGAGTGATAATCCCCGGGCATGAATATAAAGTCATATTCGCTTATGGCTCAAATGGAGCTGATGATTTCAATTCCATGCACCAGGAAGCAGAAGACGAAGACGTTCAATTTTAGGATTATGTGAATAATACAGCCCCGTTTTCTGGCGGGGCTTTTTTTTATTAATTACTATTAACTATAATATCTAATGCTTTAGCATACTCCAGTACGGTATCAATATTATTCTTCCTGTCTTCATCCGTTTGACTGATAATAATATCTGGAGAAATATCATTATCTTTCTCATTGCCAGACGGTCTGATAAAGAACTTATGAGAAACCGAAATAATTAAATTTGTGTGAGGAAGATTAAAGCCATAGCTATCTCCAAAGCAATTTGGTAAGCCACCGGATTCAGTGCCGATAATTGTTCCCAGCTCAAAATCCCTGACCATTGCCAGAAAATCTGTTGTAGTAGAAAAAGTCATGTTATTGGAAAGCACATACACTTTGCCCTTATAAGTCAATTCAGGCTTCACAGGATTCTCTTTCTCTTCGCAATCCCAATTATAGCATTCACCTGATTTTACGCTCAGGAGTTTATCATACTCATCTTTTTCATACCAGCCATGAGTATTATTTTCCACATCATCCCTTACAAAGTCTTTCATCTGTTGACTGCTTTTCCAGAGTATTTTCCGAAAGCTATATACCGGTTTATCAGTTAAATAGCAGGCGATATGTTTCGCCATCTCGGAATTACCGCCTCCATTATTCCTGACATCAATTATAAGCTTTTGGATGCCTTTACTCTTTAATTCAGCAAAAACTGTATCAATGAATTTAATGAATTCTTCACCTTCTTTGCCGTGATAGCCAAATGTGCCTACTGTCAACAACCCATAATCATCTTTGATCTCAAGAGATTTCACTTTGGCAGCCATATTAAAAAGAAAAGTCTGCCTGATTGCCATAATTTCAGAAATAGCAATACCCTTGATCTCCCTTTCCAGCAACTTGCCTTTCCTCTTCACTTTCACTTTATATGGCGATTTATGGTCAGTGATGATTGAGAGAAGAAAACTGAAATTAGAGATCAATTGCTCAAAGAGAAATATTTCCTTTTCAGCTGAAATATATTCCCTGATCTTCGAGATAATTTTAGGGATGGGAACCTCATTTAAAGATATAATAGTGTCATTTATTTTAAAAGTATTTGTCACATCAGAAGAGATGATCACATCATTTCCGGAAAAAGCCAGCACCAAAGGAAAATAAAGCTCGCTTTGCTGAGCCAAAAGACAACCATATTGGATATAAGTATGACCATCCTTGAACTGGGGAACAATTTTTCCTATAACCCGGTAAAACTCCAGCAGAGTCATTTCATCATATAGTGAATTACGCACCTGCTCATATTTCTGCTTCATCTCGATAATATCAGCAGAGGCATACAGATCAGGATGAACTTCTTCCAGAGTTTTAATCAGGAAATCGAAATCAGAAACTAAATCAGCTTTGGGAAATTTAGCTGCTGAAAGAGGGCTATCCTTGGCTTTCTTATTATCAGACATGCTGGTCCAATAGGATAGGATTCCCATCAGGGTCAATAATAATGATGCTCGCAGGTCCTGCTTTAGCTTCATCTGCTTCTGAGTGTATATCTATCCCTTCAGCTTTCAATTTCTTTTGAAGTTCCCTCACATCAGTGAATGAATCAAGCTTTTCTGCATTCTCATCCCAGCCGGGATTAAACGTAAGGATATTCTTCTCGAACATACCCTGAAAAAGCCCGATCACGCAACTGTCATTTTTCATGATCAGCCAGTTTTGAGATATATCACCCCCCATTTCCTTAAACCCGAGTTTCTCATAAAAAGACTTTGATTCGTTAATGTCCTTCACATTTAAACTTACCGAAAAAGTTCCTAATTTCATAATAACTCCTTTTAATTTAAAAACTATTCTCTCATTTTAATGTCAACCACCATTTTAATTTTGCATCCACCTGAAGTTATTACTGCGATGGCATCTCTCAATGTAGTTAAATACCAATCTCATTAACCACAAACTAAAGAGCTTGTACAAAAATTAGAATTCTAAGTATAAAATGAAGCTGAGTCCAGGAGTTTTGAGCTGTACCCAGAGCAAGACTTCTGAGCGACATAGACAGACTAAATATGGCTTAGTGCCACTATAGTAATATATTAGTCGTCCAGAAGTCCTACCCCGAGTACAGTTCAGAACTCCTGACTTAACTGAGAAATATGCCTATAAAACATCCATTCCCAGAACGATCTCCTTTTTATTGCCCAGGCTCTAAGTTGGTGGTTAATGAGAATGGTCTTTCAGATTTAATTAGAGATTCCATATTGACAATAAATTTCGGGGGTATGCCAGGAGAGTATATAAAGACATCGATAGATCGAACGGGAATGTCATTTATTCAAGGAGAAATTTGCTATCAATGAGAATCAGATTATACTTTCAAGATCTCACGAACTTTGTAGAGAGTTAGAGATTGAAATTGGAGGTTATTAATATGATAAGAATATTATCAGTAATTGCAGGTGGTATTTTGGGCTGGCTTTATTACCGCTTTGTAGGCTGCGTAAGCGGCTCCTGCCCCATCACATCAAATCCCTATATCACTATTATCTTTGGAGCAGCATTTATTGGATTGCTGCTGCCGGATATTATTAAAAAGAAAAAAGCTAAGGAAATTGATAATGATCAAAGTTAACGAAGATTATTGCCCTCAGGACCACGTCTGCCCTATTATCAGACGCTGCCCTGCCGGAGCTATTACTCAAAAATATTTCCAGGCACTCCCCAGTATTAACACTGAGAAGTGCACTGATTGCGGTATCTGCACAAAGTTATGCCGTGCCTTTAAAAAGGTCTGAGCGAAAATACTCTTTACTCTAAGAGCAGAGCTTTATGAGTGATAATTTCTGAGTCAGTTTTTAATTGAAAGAGATATACACCGGAAGTTACAGATTTACCGGAGTCATTTTTGCCATCCCATGTTACAGAGTGTTCCCCACCAAGCAATTCATTATTAATGAGCTGTCTTACTTTCTGTCCTTTGACATTGAATACTGCCATACTAATTTTTGCTGGAATATACCCTGCCTTAAATTTGATAGTTGTGGAGGGATTGAAGGGATTGGGGTAGTTACCTTCTAAGCTGATACCGGAAAGCACCTCATTATCACCATCAATACCCTCTAATGGTTCCAGATCAACTCTAAAAGAACTTGCTGTCTCATCACTTATACCCAGCCAATCTTCATTTTCCCGGCGTATTGTGTGAGGGCAGAGCAAATTCGGGTCAATATTCATACACCAACCAGTATTTGAATAGTCACTTGCCACCAACCATAACCAGTATGACTCTCCCTCTAAGATAATCGTAGTTCCATTACCTTCAAGATGCACAGGTGGATCCCATTGAGTCCAGCCCGGGAAACCGGTAATTGTCCATTCTTCTATTACGTCAGCAGGATCAGGAGGCAAGCCTTCAGGATTTAAGGCTAATTTTACATATACCGTATCAGGACTAACATTATCAGGAACACTGAACATTCCCAGCCAGATATCGCTGAGAAATCCTTCCTCAGTTGCTGTGAAGCTCATTGCCTGCTCGATGCCAAACTGCGCAGGTACATTGTATCCTGCAACTGTCCAGCCCAACTGGTAATTATAATCCCAGCCATCATGTTCCTCACCAAAGTTGTTGTAAACCGTCATCTGAGCATTAAGAGTAAAAATAGTGCAAAACAAAACTACCATTAATAAAATAAACCTTGAAAATACTTTGTCCATTGATATTCTCCTATTTAGTTTGTATTATTTTGTAGATGTTGGTGATTTAGTCAATATAAAATACTTAATTCATTTCAATAATTATAACAGCTTCAAACAGTCATCATCAGAAAACCTGAGAATTGAGCATTACTATTACGAAGAGATTTGTGCACATACTTTTTCATCTCATTGATATAAGCCCGGTATTTATCATAAAAATCGTAGGTGGGAGCTGGTTTATATTGAATGTCATTAATTTCCATATACTCCAATATATTTTTCACAGTGGTTGGTTTGATAAACACTTCGTAATCCGGGTTAAAATAGGCCGGAATAACCGTGATAAGAGTCCATTTCGCTAATTTTTGCACAGCCAGTAATTCAACCATCTGGTCGAATCCTGTTCTTTGATCACCATGCAGCATTGCTCTTAAACTTTCTGATAACATCAGGGTTTGAGGGACATCGAAAGAATTCACAAAATCCCTGAATTTCGGTTTTTCAAATAGTGAGACCATGGTGGAGCGGCTTACTGCTTTCACCATGTTATCAACAATTTGTAATGGATTGGAAAACTGGTTCAAAGCAAAACTGGTCTGACAAAAATCCATTCTTGGCTTTAAATTATGTTTCTTTATGATCTTTACCAGTTCAGGGTTTTCCATCCCTCCGGGATAGGTTTCAAAAAATTTCTGCTCAGCTTCTTTCAACTTAGCTATATTCATTGCATTAACCTCTCAATAATCTTTTACAGGCAAAACTAAGCTGCTATAATTTGAAGGTCAAGTTCTAATATTCGGATCATAATTGATTTAAAAGTTTGTGGGAGCAAATTCTCCTTCTGAACCTGATATTAAGTATCTTACAAAGGTTGCGGCTTTTTTATTCTTTCTTTCAGGTTATCTGTGTAACCGATATAGTGATTTTCAGGATGATTGATGCTTACCAGACGGAAGTATAGGGCTGAGAGTAAATTAGAGAAGGAATCTGGCATCCCCCTGTTTTTTTGTTTTCATAGCAGAAGCTTTAATGATAGTTGACCAGTTAAGTAGAACTTGCACCGCTAATGGTAGAGAGAAGTTCATCTTTCGCACAAAGCAACAGCACGATCTTCGAGGGGCGAGAACTACGAGCAATCAGCTAATTTATTCAAAATTTCAATCTGAGAAATTAAATCGAGCTGGAATCGGTTGATAGTGGTCGTCATCTGCGCCCCTTGTAGACCGTGCAGTAGCCTTGTGCGTAGGATGGACTTGAAAATACCCAGCGGTGCACATATGACTTAGTTACAGAAATTATTATAATTCCGGAGGGAGGCCAGTTCTAGAGGAGGAATAACTTGACTTTAACAAATGTAATTGATTTACTTGGCAAATCAAATACAAAGGTGGAAATTATGAAAAGGCTTATTCTCATTTTATTATTTTTGGTTCTGGCTTCTAATCTATTTTCTCAAGTTGCATATTTCGGGATAGGATACAATGTAAGTCGTGGAGAATACGAAGGTTTTAATTATGCAATTGACCGCTATAATGAGACTCGTGATTATCTTACCGATGAGATGGATCATATCAATCTAACCCATGGAATGTCATTTGAGGTGGGATATGCAGCGCCAGGTTTCCTGTGTGGAATGGCTATCCAATATAATCGAGCAAAAGTGGAAGCCAAAGGAATAATAAATGACCAGAAAATCCAGCGTGATCTAAAATTGCATGAGCTCAATATTCCGTTTGAATTTGCTATTCCATCAGGGGAAAACGGATTTGCCTTTGCTCCTGGAATCGGACTTAACCTCATGCTATGGAAATATCTTACGCGGACTGGAGAAGTAAATGAGATCGATGATAAAGAATACTATGAATCTTTTCCTGATGTAGGTATGCATGCGAAATTATTTATCAAATTCATATTTGGAGGTGTGGAAGATTCTGGAATTGGTCTTGTTGTGGAACCCTATTATAATCTTGGATTTTTAGATTCGGAGATGTGGACGTTGAATGAAATGCTAAATCCAAATACTTATTCTAATGACCCACATAAAGTAGAGAAATTCAATCAATTCGGTATAAAATTATCCATGTTTTTCAAAGCTGAAGTGTAAGCTACCTCAATAAGTTTAGACTTAAATTTCTATAAAATTCAGATTAAAATAAGTCTACAATACATAAAAACCTGGAGTAATTATGAAAGTAGAATGGAGAAAAATAGAGAAAACATTATATCTGCCAAAAACTAAACCTGCCATTATAGATATACCTGAATTGAAATATTTTATGATAGATGGTAATGGTAATCCAAACGATGATTTTTTTGGAGAATATATTGCAGTTTTATATTCTCTGGCCTATGGTATTAGAATGTCACCAAAATCAGGTAATGCGCCTGTAGGATATTATGAATATACGGTTTATCCGCTTGAGGGTATCTGGGACATTTCTGAATCAGCCAAACAAAACTATAGTGGTAAGCTTGATAAAAACTCATTGGTATTCACTCTCATGATAAGGCAACCTGATTTTGTTACTGCTGAATTTGCTCGGTATATTATTGATAAAATCAAGGTGAAGAAACCGCATGACCTGCTTGATAAAGTGAGGTTCAGCACATTACAGGAAGGTAAATGTGTGCAAATGATGCATCTGGGAAGTTATGACAGTGAACCTGACAGTTTTAAGAAGATGGATGAATTCTGTCTGGACAATAATCTGAAAAGGGTCTCTGGAAGTCATAAAGAGATCTATCTCACAGATGCCAGGAAAGTTGCTTCTGATAAGCTCAAGACAGTTTTGCGCTATATGGTGGAAGAGTTAAATATATAGAGATCAGAATACCATTACTTCAGCTTTTCTTTGATCTCGATCATGATATTGGTCATATCCAGATCTGCTGGATCTTTGATCTCTATAGTCAATCCTCTTATTTTACCATACTTCTTACCGTTTATAAACTGCTCAATGTATTCAGGCTTCAATTTACTGGTTTTCAACATATCTTCTGCTTTATCTGAGAAATAACATGTAGTCCTGAACATCTGATCTCCAACCGATACCCAGCAGATAGTCTTTTTCTTTTTTGTGATCTTAAAAAGCCAGCTCTTGCCATCTTTATAATATCGCCATTCAGTATCAAAATCAGGATGTTTCTCCTGCAGAGAAACCATGAAAAGATCCCAGGCAGTTTTTGCTTTCCCTAGATAATGGCTGAGAACTTCATCATCTGGAAATATATCCTTATCGTTTAATGGCTTTTCCATAACACTCCTTTTAAAAATAAACCTTTATTCTGGCAGCTAGAGAATCTTCGAATTGAGTGAATTCTGCTTCTTTATCACCAATAGCAAAGATGGCATAAACATCCAGTACGACATTATCACTGAGTGAGAAATCAATCCAGGGATTATAACTGATGCTGTTATCATCAAGATTTATTATTATGTAATTTGACCAGTCAGCCAGATCAGTAAGAGAATAAGAATCACCTAAATAGAGGTAATTCCGGGCAAGATTTGTGCCATCGGTATAAAGATCCATCCAGTCATTAAAAGAGTAATCAGATGCCTCTTTCTCTCCCCCACCGTTGTGATAATATTCGCCCATGACATAAATGCCATTATCAAAAGTGTAATCAGTACCTGTTACTGCCTGAAGATATTCATCAGTTTTTTCAGGAATAAAATATGCCCCTTCACCCCAGAAACCTAACCCAAGCAGAGTACCGGAATAACTTAATCCTGCCATATCGGTCTTTTCTTTATTTTCCTGAAATGTGTAATAATCCATCTGTTTCTTGATAAGTCTACTGTAGGAGAGTTGCAGGTCATAGCCTTGCAGATATTGCTTGATCATAATCGATTTGGTGGATTCTTCCCAATTTTCTCCCAGAGATATTAGACCCGATATCATGCCATTAAGCGATAGAGGCACTTCCAGTTTGAGAGCATTCACACCCCGTTTTTCATAGGTGGGATCAAAGATATTCTTCTGATTATATATATCTGTAGGATTCCAGGCATACCCGCTCCCCAGAGCTATCTGCTGCTTTCCTACCCGCAAATTAAAGTGCTTTTTATAGATACTGAGAAAGGCATTATCGAGGAAGTATTCATCATTATAAGAATCAGAGAAACTGGACGCCAGATCATCAATAGAAATCCCAACCTGTTGAGAATAATCGGATACACTTTGTGAGGGAATATAATCAAGCAGATTGATAGTCCTAAGACCATGATAAGTTTGAAAAACCAGGTCAGAATTGATTGTGAACGCAGATGAGATATCTTTATCAAAATCCAGACGTAATTTATTATATGACTGAAACTGAGATTCATTCTGTAAGGTGAGAGAAGTTTGATTTTCATAATAACCATAAAAGTCAAAATCAATCGCAGCAAGAGGAATCAGGATAACCAGCAGGCTCAGAAGTAAAATATATTTCATACTCTTCTCCTAATGTCTTTTGAGGCTATTAGTGGTGAACAAACTGTCATCAAGTTTTTTACCAAACTCGATAGTGTCTATCTGCATCACAGTTTGACCTCCGTCCAGGAGATTGGTCATAACCATTTTTTTAGCTACCCAGCGATCATCTATAAACTCGACATTAGTCATTTTTAATCTCTTCGTAAGATCGCCATCCTCATAATAATCAATTCTGAGAGTAACAAAGCGTTCAGTATCTGCCCAGACTATCATTTTGGAATAATGAGTTCCATTCGGCAGAGGTATCAGCTCAATTTTATAACATTCTCTTCCATCTATATTATCTTTTCCCAGCAGTTTGCAATCATTTTCCTTTGCCAGATCACCGGCACTGAGATCATCATAGGAAAAATCGCTACCCTGAACTTTTCTTTTACGGGCATGGCTGGCAAGATGTCTTACCCGGTCGGTTTTGGGAGTAAAATACCAGATTTCATTACCATCATCCAGCAGGAGTATCTTATCACCTTTCACTCGCCCTGGAGACGTATAGACCATCAATTGTTTATCATTCATATCTTTGGAATAGGTTTCCATTTCCAGGGTTCGAGTGTCTCCGGTAGTAGTCTCAATTATCTGTTTACCTGTACTGTAACTGGATTCCACTCGTTCATTTGCATCAACTTTCTTGATAATTTCACCAACAGTGAGGTCAGCAGCAAATAGAGATCCGACCAGGAGGGTCAGCAGGAATAATATTAATTTTTTCATCTTATTTCTCCTTGGCTATTTTTTTAGATGTCTTCTATCTATCAGCTCCAGAACTGCTGGAAGCAGACTTACTGTAACGATAAAGCAGGTTCCAACTCCGATAAAGAGTGCTATACCCAGACTTCCCAATCCGCGATATGTGGCAAATTTAAGGGAGCCGAACGCCAGCATAGTGGTTAGACTAGTGATCAAGACAGCTCTTCCGGTTGAAGTAAAAACCTTTCTGATGCTGCCTCTTTTTTCGGAAGAATATCTGTGCAGAATGTGAACTCCATCATCAACTCCAATACCGAGGATCAAGGGCAATCCCATCACATTGAGAAGGGTGAGTTGCAAACCTGTGAGATACATAACACCTATCATCCAGATGGCTCCGAGGATAAGTGGCACCATAGCCAGCAGAGCGAGTTTTATACTACGCAGATCGAGCATCAAAAGCAGGAATATAATGATCAGCGAGAAGATGGCAGCATTTTTTCCGTCCTTACCAACTATATCAATGAGTGTGTAAAACACCAGAGGCATACCAGTGATCTTCGGATCAAGTTTAGCCATCTGGTTTTTGAATCTCTCCAGGAATGCCAGGTTCCAAACACTTTCTTTAGGATACATGGAAACCAGATATTTGTCACCAGAACGGCTGATGAACTGATCTTTGATATCTATCGGCAGCATATCAAGAGTGATAATA
Organism: Candidatus Cloacimonadota bacterium; assembly: GCA_021735645.1. GTDB lineage: Bacteria > Cloacimonadota > Cloacimonadia > Cloacimonadales > TCS61 > Stygibacter. The sequence goes on along the minus strand of JAIPGP010000032.1, from coordinate 14,868 downwards.
TCTTCAGTAGACATCTGCTGTGAGTATTTTTTGAATGCAGTATAAAAACCTTGCTGGAACTGATTAATTCCTGAAAGAACATCATGCTTTTCATCAAGTACTGATAGCAGTTTACCCAGAGAACCATTATTTTCTGGATCATTATAAACTCCTATCAAAGATTGAGATTTCTTATCGAGTTTATCCTGACCACCCATATAGGCAAGCTGGGCAAGTTCGATAATATTATCCTGCAGCCTTCCCAACTGTTCCACTAATTGATCTTTGTCGCCGGGCCTGATGGGCCTAATAGAATTGTTGTTATTTAATTTGGATTGGATCTCAGTAATGATCTTTGCCCTGTTTTTTTGCTTTTGCAAACTTGGCACATAATCTGAAATAGCAGTCACATAGCCGATCATTTTCATTTTGCGCGCTTCATCAGCGACCTTTTCAGATTCTTCTATTGATGAGGTAGCAATAAGCGCATAGTCAGGTGTCATATCGAATTTATCTTCCAGCATATGTTGCAGTTTTATTGATTCCAGCCCTTTTGGTTCCATATTCAAATAATTATAATCAAAAGTAATTTTTGAAGCTGAATATAATAAAATAGCAGATAAAATTATGATAACCGTGATAGTGATATATGGACGCTTTGCAAGTGCCTGAGAATAGCCACCCAGGAAATGGAATTTAGTGGATACCTGCTTTTTCGTTGCTTTACCCATTCTATCTCTAACAACCAGAAGGGAAGGCAGGACAATAAGAGTGGTTATCATGCAGAGAATAACTCCACTGCCGGCAATTAGACCAAATTGATACATTCCCACTGATTTGGAGATCATCAGAGTGTAAAAGGCAAAACCAGTAGTTAATGCACCGGTGATTATGCCTCCTCCCGATTTAAGGAATGTTTCTTTCAAAGCTTCGGATATGGAATATCCATCCGCACGCAGCTCAGTATATATGGAAATTATATGGATGGAGAAATCAATTCCCAATCCTAAAATGATCACTCCGAACATGGAAGTCATCATATTCAGGCTGCCCACAAAAGCACCGGCAAAACCTGCTGTCCAGATAACGCCAATTATCATAGTAAACCCGGCAAGAATAGGTGCTGACCACATTCTGAATGAAAATATAAATAGACCAAGGATCAAAAAGAGTGCTATTATTGTGGTGAAATTCATATCCTTTTTAGCAGAAACCATCTCATCACGAGCCAGTGACATAGTACCGGTAGTTCCTGCATCAAGCCCCGGATATTTTACCTGTACCTCAGCAATGATATCATCTATCTTATCTACTGCTGCAACAACAGTATCCACATTATCAATAGTAAATTTTGGCTGGATGAGCATGATGATCATATCCTTTTGAGGAGAAAGCATATATTGATCACCAATTAAAAATTCTCTGGCAGCCTGATCAGTTTCAGAATCAATATCAGTAATATTTCCATTAGCAAAACGGGTCAAAGTTGCAGTCCAGTTATCAATGCCATCCAGCATCATCATGGCATTATTCTCTTTCTGCTTGGTAGAAATGCTCTCATCATCATCTATATATGTCTTTTCAAAAGTATCGTTCAGATTAGATAGCCAGGGTATCAGATTAATGTCAGAATAGATATCCTTGCTGTTCTTAAGATCCTTTTCCTTTTGCAGCATCAGTCCATGATTCAGCAGGAACTCAGTATTAAGTTTATAATCAACCCTGGAAACATATTGATCTAACGCTTCCAGTTTCGGGGCAATGGTGTCAGCAAATTTCTTGAGATCATCTTCTTTTCCTGTTGCAGCCAAAATTATAACTGATGCAGAATCATAATCATCAATAATATCGTTGTATCCCTTGATTAGTGGGTGATTCTGAGGCATCAGGTCCTTAAACTGCATGGAAAGCTGAAGATCTTTTGCAAAAAATATGGCGATCACAGTTATCACAAGTGTGATTAATAAAAATAAACCGGGCTTTCTGGCTGAAATATCAGCTATCCTGGTTAATAACTTTTCTCTCATTTTACCACCTCTTTCTTTATTCCATTAATAAATATTTTCATAAAATTATCTGTCAAAGTTGCCGAATCAAACAAATCCTTGCGCATCAACCATTGCAGAAGGATCCCATCCAATGCTCCAATAAAGAGCGATGCCGTAAAGGTTGTATCCATACTGCAAAAAGTGCCTTTATCTACTCCATCCTGTAATATCTGGATTATTACATCACGGTATTGACTATAAACTGCGTCCAGATTGAATACACGATTGATCTCTTCATTATGTTCTCTGATACCTTCAGCCCAGATGTCCAGCATGATCTCTGCAAAATTATGATCCTCATTTATGAGAAACGAAACCGTTATCTCTACAAATTGTTGTAATATCTCAGCAGGATCATCATATCTTCCCATCACCTCAGCAGCGGCATTACCTATTTCAGTAAAATGCAATTCAAACAAATTGATGAATATGTCATCCTTGTTTTTAAAATACTCATAGATAGTCCCTTTGCCAATACCTGCAGCCCTGGCTATATCTATCATCTTTGTATTAGCCACACCTTTTTCAGAGAAAACCTCCATAGCTGCCATAACAATCTCTCTTTTTTTCTCTTCCCTATCCACAATCTTAGGAGCCATAATTTCACCTCACTTTTATTATTGACCGACACGTCGGACAAAAACTATTTACTATTATTAATTGTCAAATTATTTTTTTGTTTTCTGTTGTCTTATTGCATGAAATAGGACAGTAACTCCTCTATAATGCAGTTTATCTATAGTTATAAAATTTATTGAATAAATATTTTAAGATGAATTCCGGTCTTTAGCGTGAAATATTGATGTCATAGCACTTGGCAGCGCGATTGATTTAATCCCTTTTTTTAATTATTTTGATATCTATATTGTTTCCAGAGCAAGTCCCATCATTTGCTTAAAACTGACTTCACGCTCTTCTGCTGTACAATGATCTCCACTTACTATATTATCAGATACGGTCAGAATTGTTAATGCCTGTACTTTATTTTTTGCAGCAATAGTATAAAGTGCTGCGGTTTCCATCTCAATACAAAGTATTCCATAATCAGCCCAGACTTTCCAGAAATTCGGATCATCGTCATAGAACACATCTGATGTAAGAATATTACCAGCTTTTGCATTAATATTCAATTTCTTAGAAGTTTCCCAGGCAGTAAACAGCAGTTCAGCATCTGCAGTTGCCGCATAATTACGGCCATTAAAGCGCAGATTGTTTATTGCCGAATCTGTGCTGGCAGAAATAGCTATAACCACATCACGCAAATTTAGATCTTTCTGAATGGAACCGCATGTCCCGATTCGCAATAATCGTTTTGCTCCAAATTGATTGATGAGTTCATGAGTATAAATTGAAATGGAAGGCATACCCATTCCAGTTCCCTGCACAGAAACTCGTTTCCCTTTATAATATCCGGTATAACCCAGCATACCGCGCACTTTGTTATAGCATAAAGAGTTCTCGAGATAATTCTCAGCAATGAATTTAGCACGTAATGGGTCTCCGGGAAGCAAAACCAGTTCTGCTATCTGACCCTTTTCTGCCTTTATATGAGGTGTTCCCATTTTTTACTCCAGTATTATTTTATGATGTGAATCCTGAAAATATGTGATAAATGCACAATGTTTTTTGTTAGAATTACTTTCTAAGCGTAATATCACGCAGCTTTTTCTTTTCAGATAATACTTTTCAGAAGAAAATCCGCTTCTTATCTTGGATTTTTGTCTATCAGCAATAACTCATCAATACCTGAAATGATATTTTGTAATTCTTCCGGCTTGCTACTGGTTTGCATTGTTTCATTGATCTTGTTTCTCATTTCAAGAAGTTCAACCTGAAATCTCAATAAACCCGAATTAACATTTTTAGCTTGATAATATTTCAAATAAGAACGATACAACTTTTCGATCAAGAATTGATTCTGAGTATTATCTACATCCGCCTTAATTGCTTTAAGAACCTGACATGCTTCTTCCGGTTTTCCCATATTAATCAGAATATCCGCTTTGGCACAACTTGCTTTAACATGTATTTTTTCACCTGTGGTATGCTGTTTTAATTCCATAACTTCATCATAATATTGGATTGCTGCGGGTATTTCTCCCAGGATGGTACTAAGGTAACCAAGATTTATGAGGAGCAAAGAGCGAGTTCCGTATTCATATTCAGGAATTATATCAAGAAGATCCTGAAAAGCAGTCCAGGCTTTATGATACTCCTTTTTCATCATCAATACAGAGGCAATATTCTGCTTTAAAGTAAAAACTATCTCATTATTTTCCTCAGGATATAGATTTAAAGCAGATTGATAATATTCATTAGCCTTATCATAATCTCCCTGATTGAATTCAATGTTTCCCATACTGATATAACAGGTAGTTTTGCCCCGAGTGTTATTGTCATCTTCGAAGTATTCCAGAGCCTGATGAAGAAATTTTCCTGCTTCTTTAGTTTTACCGTAATGATTGGCAAAAACATAATGGAAAAGGTTTGCCCTGCCCAGAGCATATTTTCGGTTCATTTCATTTCCTCTATTTTCCAGAAGATTGATCCATTTATCTAATTCCTGATAGGACTCACTGTTAAGAAAAGATGAACAGATAGTGATAAGACCTTCTAATTCAAGGTCTGTATCAGCTATAGTCTTAGCTAAATGCCATGCTTCTTTGGCTGTATTAAGACTAAGTTCCGGATCAGTAAATCGGGTTTGATGAGCAAGCTGTATCTGCAATTTGATCTTCTCTACCTGATTCTTAGTCTCTTCTATCTTTGATACAATATCCTGATTTCTATCCATAATTTTACCTTTTCTATTAGGTAGATAAATAGATTCAGCATGGAAAGGTCAATAGATTTTATTATTTCTTCCTGGCATCCCCCCGAAATTAAAACAATTTCTGCAGCTAAGTCATACGTGCACCGCTGGGTATTTTCAGGGGCGCAGATGACGACCATTATCAGCAGATTCCAGCATGGTATATCTCTCAGATTGAAATTTGGAATAGATTAGTTGATTGGTCGTAGTTCTCGCCCCACTTTCGGAGTACCGCCAGCGGTGCAAGTCCTACTTAACTGGTCAATTATCAAAATCATATAAACACAGTTCTTTTTCCAGAATGGTGAAATTATCATAATGTAAATCAAAATGAATTAAACCATAGGTTGAATTATCCCGCATCAACTTTAGCGCCAGCTTAATGATCTTAAATGAGATGCCAGATATTTTATCTTTAACAAAATCAGGGAGATAGTCCTGGATATCAGATGTATAAAGCCTGTTATCCTGCCAATCGAACCTGTTTTTGGCTATCTCAGAAGGAGTATTACGCGACAATCTGTGCATTTTTCCAACCAGAGCGTAGCTTAGAGCAAATAGTTCATCGCAGGTATCAGTCCGGTTTCGTGCTTCGCTACTTCGTCGTGACAGTCTTCGCTTCTCGCGTTGCTCTAAGCGAAGACTGGTGGAGGTGGCGGGAGTCGAACCCGCGTCCGAAAATATGTCAAAAGCCGATTCTACATGCTTAGCGATTTTCTATATCTCACTCATTTGCGGGATTAACCGTCAAACCTGTCAATGAGCCAGCTAATGTTTTCTCAGTCTGCTATATCAGCGTCAGCAGACCCAGTTGCCATTTTATGACATCCAGCATTCAGCGAAGACAACATCCTCTGAAGTGGACGTCGCCGTCAATTAAGCGGCGAGTGCAAAGTTATCGTTTGCAGTTACTTGTTTACCACCAGTTTAACGTGCAGGTAGTCTCCACGGCATGCCTCGACAATCCCCATTATCCCCGTCGAAACCTTTTCACCCCCATATACGAATCTAAAGAACAAATTCACTGTTACTAAGAATACAAGTCGGTATTTCCCGTCAAGGTGAAAGAAAAAGTATTTATTGCCATTGCCTGGTTAACACTGTTCACGATGTTCACCGGGTTAACAAAACTTAAGTAGAATAACCCGTCGATATTACCGTAACCGGGATTATTTTTTCGTCTTCCCGGCAATTTGGGGTTATCAGATAATGAGTTCCATGTTTTGGCAATACAGCAATAAGTATCAATTTTATTTTTGGAACAATAACAATTTCTTCTTGACATGTAATCGTTACTATGGCAAACATTGAATTGTATTATCAATACAAGAATAATATCGGAGGAGCTTCATGAAAAAGGTAATTATTACATTTTTACTATTATTGACTGGAATTCTTTGCTGGGGGCAGTTTATCTGGGATGAACCAGGAGTTTGGGTTGGTCAGGAGAAGATGATCCATGCGGATAATTATTACATTGATCTCTTCTCAGTGGCAGTTGAAGGTGGGTTTGTGGTTCTATGGCTGGAAAGCGAAATGGGAGCGGCACAGATTTATGGACAGAAATTTACCATATCAGGAGAAGCAGTATGGCAAAATCCGGTGCAGTTAACCAGCGGAGATATTGCCCCTTATTTGAGTTCAGCAATATCGGATAGTGAAAATAATATTATTCTGGCTTATTACTATAAAGGGGATATAAATACGATCTGGCTGATGAAGGTGAGCAGCAGTGGTGAAATTGTTTGGCAGCGTGAATTAGAAGAAGCTGAAAATTCCTGTTTAGAGGTTTCGCTAAAGACTGGTTTAAATAATGATTTTTATCTATGTTACCAGTATGGTGATGAAGACCAACCTTTTTCTACATTCTATTATTATGATGAAGACAGCAATATTATTGAGGGCTGGGAAGATGGTATCTCACCGGGAAGTCTTGACGATAATTCCTGGCAGATAGATAATGAAGGTAACCTTGTAACGCTTTATCTGGATGAAGTATCTAATATTTTTCTTCAGAGATATGACCAGTCAGGTAATGAGGTCTTCCCCGAAGGAATACTATTGATTGAGGAAACACCCTCTGTGCAATATATTAAATTATTACTGCAGATTACACCTGTTGGAATGTACCTTGTGAACGTGGATAATATGACTTACTATATAGATCAAACAGGCGAAATTGAATGGGAATATGATAATGATTCTTATGCATGGAGTAAATCTTTAATAGCAGGTGTTAATTCTTATTATATACTCGAAGATATGTTTTGGGTCTTCAATATTTATCAATATGATTATGATCATAATTTAGTTTGGGAATATCAAAACTATTATGACTATGGTATATATGGAGCCTGGATAGATGAAAATGAAGATTTCAGATTTGTAGAGCGACAAACTAATGATATGGAAAGATATGAATACAAATTAATGGAGTTTGATCATGAGGGTAACTTAATTTCACCCATAGAAGGATGGATCAACGAGGAAGTTCTAATTGATTCATATTATCTGAATTGCATTGCTGGAGATAATGGAGAAATCATCTGGATACAGAAGCAGAAATCCATCAGCATGATTCAGGACATGTCCTTTTATACAGTTTCTGATGAGGGGACAATATTGACTGGAGCAGAAAGCGTGATGATAGGAACTGGTATGGAATGGAGGATGAGACCTTTGGAGATTTACGTAAATGAAGAAATAGAATCCATACTGGTGGAATATCCTGGAATCCCAGGAAGCAGCTTTGGTCATGAGCGGATTTTATTGCAGAGGCTTGATAGAAATGGTGAACTGCTGGGTGAAGAGCCTGTCCAGATACTTTTCCCCAATTATACCTGTTTATTGAGTAGAGACGATAATCTCGCACTTTTTTATATTAATGACTATTCCGATGAACGCTATCTTCAACTCGTTGATCTGGCAACAGGAGAATATTTATGGGAAGAACCCGGAGTACTTTTTCCTCCTGAATTTACTACAACTCTGTTGGCAGGCGATGTACGGGATGGTGTAGTTACCTATTACTGGCATACAGTGGGCAACCAAATGGGTACTCAAAGGATAGTAGATGGTGAACCGGTTTTTCCCAATGGAGGATTATTATTTACCCTAAACTCATCGCCCTTTTGCGGACAAATTGTCAGTGGACCATATTTGATTGCTGCTTCAACTGGAAATCATCATTATGTGGTAGATTATCTGGGAGAAGAAGATGTGTTGTGGGAAGTTTATGCAGGTGGGATGCTCACACGTGATGTGAAAGAGAATTTTGTCTTAGTTGATGAAGGATTACTTGTTCTATTTGCTCATGCCTATCCTACGGGAGCTGATCTGGGTTGTCACCTGATCAGCGAAACAGGAGAACTGGTTTGGGGCGAAGGAGTTAGTTTATTTATTGATGAAGATGATACAATATACGGAATAGTGGAGTTTGAAGACAGTTACGGAGTAATTACTTATAACACAACAAGTGGAGAAGAAGCTAAATTCTGGAGATTTGACCAGGCAGGAACACTTCTGGTAGATGGAATAAATCTTCCAGGTTCAGAAAATTGTGAAATTTGCCAGGTGAAAGCAATTGAAGATGGGATGGCTGTATTAATGACTGAAGAAGAAGGACAGTCTAATGATCTTATGCTGGGTTATTATGATCTGACAGGAAATCTGCAGAATACAGGACAGGAAAATCCTGTTCTCTGCTATCAGGAATTCAGTCATAATACTGCTGTGGTCGCAGATGTTTATGATAATGATATCTACATGATCTGGCAATCATTGATCAATAATTTTAGCAACTCCATAAATAAAGTGAAAGACGTGATATTGCAGGGCTGGTCTGTACCTGAAGTTGATAATGATGAAGAGGTTATTAATCATACTCACAGCAGCTTGAGCCTCATGCCTAATCCCTTTAATCCGGAACTTAAGATATCCTGGAGTCTGGCAAATACTGATTGCGAAAGTACTATATCCATATACAATATCAAAGGTCAGAAAGTTTGGTCACAATCAATTAGTGAAACTCACAAAAGTGTGATCTGGGAAGGGAAAGAAACTTCAGGGAGACAGTGCAGTAGTGGTGTATATTTGATCCGTTTACAAAATGGAGAGGAAAGTATCAGCAGAAAAGCCCTGCTTTTAAAATAACCAGATTTTATTTTTAGTTAATATTGAGGATAGAACACATGAAAAAGCTTTTTTTGTTTATTGTATTTATTTATATCAGCTTTTTATTCTCTGACCCCGTCCCTCCGCTTGGCGACGGCACTCAAGAAAATCCTTACCTGATCAGTTGCATAGAAAACCTGCTATGGGTTAGTACCTATGAAGATTTCTGGCTGCCAGATATTTATTATATTCAGGTATATGATATCAATGCCAGCGAAACCAGTTCATGGAACGAAGGAATCGGATTCCCACCTATCGGTGCTATAGGAGATGGTTTTAAAGCTAATTATGACGGTCAGGGACATACTATAGATAGTTTATACATCAGTCAGTTTCCAAATGAATATATTGGAGTCTTTGCAAAAATTGATTCTGCCACGATCTGTAATCTCAATATCACGAATCTCTATGTACGAGGTAATGACTATACAGGTGGCTTAGCAGGCAGGTGCAAATACTCTGATATTTCTAATGTGAATATTGAGGGTCATGTTTTAGGTCATAATTATGTGGGAATAATGTTTGGCTCATGCTATGGCAGCTTTGTGGAAGATTGCTCCGCAAGCGGTGATTTGGATGGCTGGCACTATATGGGAGGAATAGCGGGTCGCTTTAATAGTATATTATTTAGTTCCACTACAAATGTAGATATATCAGGCGTGGATTCAGCAGGCGGAATTGCCGGAATGGCAAGCGGTGCCGTACTTTATGATTGCGTGGCAAATTCACATATCTCAGTTTATGAAACTGCAGGCGGCATAGCATATTATCTTTCTGGTAGCGAAATATATGACTGTACAGCTGAATTCTCTATTGAAGCCGATAGTGATTATTCCGGTTTAGTAGTCAATATCTGGAATTCTGAAATAATCAATTCCTATTATAATTATCAAACATCCACCTTCAATGACGAGCACACTGTTACCCGTTTTGCTTTGACTGATGAACTCTATAATGAATGGCTGGCAAATAATATGAATCTGGATATTGATGATCATTTGAACCTGTATTCCGAGGATATATACGCTATAGAAAATGAATATGATCTAACTTGCTTATTGCCTTTTGGGGGAGGTCAATATAATTTTATTCTCACCGCAGACCTTGATCTTTCTGAGATGCCAGATTTCTATATTCCTTTCTTTAATGGTAATTTTGATGGTAATGAACACTCTGTTTCCGGCTTACATGTTGATACTCCACAGATTGATCAAATTGGTCTGTTCGGCTATGCAGAATTCAGCAATATTTGTGCTCTTCATCTAAATGACATCTACGTTTCGGGATTCTGGGATGCCGGTGGTCTGGTTGGTAAAAGCAGCAATGCAAATATCTCTAACTGCTCAATTGATGGTTTTATCGAAGGTTATATGAATACTGGAGGAATAATCGGCTGGGCTGAAGATTCTCAAATTTCTTATTGCAGCTTCTCAGGTGAAGTTTCCGGAAATACAATGGCTGGAGGTATTGCCGGAAGATGTGTCAGTTCATCGATTGAGCTCTCCTATGCCGAGGGTGATATAAATGCCATGGAAGATACAGGTGGCATTATAGGATTTGGAAGTGATGCGGATGTTCATGAATGCTTTGTTCAGGCGGTTGTTTACGGGAATACCAATACAGGTGGACTGGTAGGAGAATTATCCAGTCTTTACACAGAAAGTCTTATTGAAAATTGCTATGCCCTGGGAAGCATTACTGGAGAAACATCTACAGGCGGTTTAGTTGGAAGAACTATCTATTCTGATGTTGCTTTCTGTTATATTAGAGCACTAATGAACAATTCAACAAATACCGGAGGTTTGATTGGTTATAATGCCAGTTCTGATATTAGTTCCTGCATCTGGGATAACGAATATTCTGGGATCAATAATTACTTTGGCTATAATACAGGTAATGCATTAAATCTTTATGCTGCTGATAGCCTCATGATGCAGGATATCACTCTCTACACAGATATCGGCTGGGACTTTGAGGATGAAAGCATTATCGGTATAGAAGATTACTGGTCAATAGACCCTGAGATAAATAGCGGCTTCCCCTACCTTACTGATCTGTTACCCCCAGTCTCTCAAACTGACCCGGTTATCACTGTTTATGCTTTAATTACTGATTTAAAAGCCGCTCCCAATCCCTTTAATCCCCAAACCTCCATCTGCTTCAATCTTACCGAAAACATCCCCATTATCAATTTGTATATCTATAACATCAAAGGGCAAAAAGTCTGGCAGGATTATATCACCAATGCCCGTCCCGGCTATCACTCCTTCCTCTGGCAGGGACTAAATACCGAGAACCTGCCTGTGTCTTCAGGAGTTTACTTCTTTCAGATTATAGCAGATAATACATCAGAATCCGGGAAAGTGATCTTATTGAAGTAAGTTGAAATATTTTTTTTATATGAGGAGGTTATAATATGTTCAAAAATACTATTCTTTTATTGATAATTATTATATTTTCTTGCCTTGCAATGGCAGAGATCATTGAAGTAAGCGGAGATCAGAGCGGTGTCTGGGAAAACGCAAATACCTATCTGGTAATTGAAGATGTTCACGTTAATGACGGAGACACTCTCATTATTGAGCGGGCTACCACTGTAATGTTTATGGATCGTTATATAATCGAAGTATCTGGAATTCTTCTGGCACAAGGAACTATAGCAGACTCGATTCTTTTCACCTATGATCTCACTAATCCCGATGAAGATGAATGGGAAAGCGTGCAATTCCATGGGTCACAATCATCAGGCAGTATTATGTCTCACTGTATATTTGAATATGGCTTTACTCCCATATCCTGCTGGAATAATGCCAATATTCTCATAGCAGATAACACATTTAGAAATTCACATACTGGTATCACCACACAATTCGCCGCACCGTTGATCCAAAATAACAATTTTCATGACCTTCTCTGGGGAGTACACTCTTATGATGCCTCTGCCTGCATACATGTAAGACGTAATGTGTTTACTAATATGTTATATGACGGAATTTTCTTTCAAATTATAGACAGTTGCATTATAGAAGACAACTTGATCTTAAATTATGGGAATGAGGGAATAGCATGTTCTCATGGAGATTGTTTGATCAGGAATAACGTGCTTCAAGGAGCATGGGCAGGTATCCACTGCCGAAATCTGAGTGGTCAAATTACTGATAATCTCATTATGAATAACACTAATGGTATTATTGCCGGTGAAAATTATCATCCTGAAATTGTTAATAATACTATTGTTGAGTGCAAATATGGATTAAATATTGACGAAGATATTGAGAATATCGAGATTATAAATAATATCTTTTATGATAACTACGTAGCTCTGCATCTGGAACTACCAGAATCATATGTTTTCAGCCATAATCTCTTCTGGTCAAATACTTATTATTTTGATGAAGATGAAATCCCGGATCTGGGTAACATCTGCATGTATAATAATAATGGCACTCCCTGTGATCCCTATTATGATATTTTCGTTGATCCCCAGTTTGATGATCCTGGTCTTGATTATTTTACTTTGCAGCAATATTCTCCTGCTATTGATGCCGGAAATCCGGCTCCTGAATATAATGATCCCGACGGAACTATTGCTGATATGGGTGCATATTATTTTCCTCAATCTTTTCAGATACCTGTTGCTGCTTTCACTTCGAATGTTTATTTCGGAGCACCGCCACTTACTGTATCATTTCAATCAGAATCCTCCGGTGATATCGATGTATTCTTATGGGATTTTGGTGATGACTCCACCAGCACTGAAGAGAATCCCGTTCATGAATATATTGAAACCGGAGAATATGATGTCACCCTCACCTTAACTGGTCCAGGAGGAACTGATTCCTGCGAAGAAGAAAACTACATCATGGTCATGCCCGAAATTGAAGTCAGCGGAAACCTCCAGGGTGATTGGTCTTCTGATTTTTGCTATTGTATCACCGGTAATTCTTCTATTGTTCAAAATACTACTCTCTCAATTGAAGCTGGCACTCTCATCAGGTTTATGGGTCTATATACTTTAACCGTGTCAGGCTCTTTGCTCGCAGTAGGTACAGAAACAGACAGCATAAGATTCACCTCAGGCAACAGGCATCCCTTTGAAGGTGACTGGGCTTCCATATCTTTTATAACCTCTCAGGCAGAAAACAGTATTATCTCACATGTGATTGTGGAATACGCTGAAGTGGGCGTGTTTATTCAATATACACCTTTGCGTCTTTCAAGTTCTCGTATTTCTGATAATTACTATGGCATTGAGCTTGTGGAAGCTGATCCTATCATCGAAAATTGCTTTTTTACCAGTAACTATGAATATGGTATCAAGATTCATGAAAGCTCTTCCGGCACTATCAGCAATAACACCTTCTATAAAAATGATACCGATATTATGATCTATTCAAGTATTCCTCCCCTGATAACTGGCAATACCTTTACTGAAGCTGAAGACAGAGCAATAAAATTTTCTGGCGGATATGCAGAAATATCATATAATCAGTTCTTTGAGAATCCCTACGGCATTGTATTACATGACTGTTTTACGCAAATACATCACAATTTGTTCTGCGGAACAGGAATCTATGGGATTTGGATCTTTGGTGAATGTGGAAACTCTCCTATATATAACAACACATTCTGCAATCTTCAATATGGTATTCGATCTTTAAATTCCACTGATTATCCCCTGAAAAATAATATCTTTTTTGGAAACGAATATGGATTATATTCTGATCCTGGTACATCTGATCTTGATCATAACCTCTTCTATAATAACTATATCGATTTTGGCGGAGGGGCACCGAACTGGTTTGCTGTCACCGACTATTCTAATGCAAACAATGATCCCTGTGACCTTAATTATAATCTTTTTATGTCCCCGGAATTTGTTGATCCACAGTTACGTGATTTTAACCTGACAGAGATTTCTCCCTGTATCGATGCCGGAAACCCTGACCCTCAATATTTTGACCCCGATGATACTATCTCTGATATCGGCGCTTTCTATTTTCATCATATTGTTGATGATGACAATCACAATATCTCTACCCCACCTTTGTCCTGTAATTTGTTCCCTAATCCCTTTAACCCGGAAACCACTATTAATTTCATGCTAACAGAACCCGGAAATGTTAAACTCAATATATATAACATCAAAGGTCAAAAAGTAACTGAACTACTCGATGAGCTTAAAGAACCCGGTAAATACAGCATCACCTGGAATGCCGAAAACCTCTGCAGCGGGTTATATTTCATTAAACTCTCCCAGGGTTCATATTCCATTATCCGAAAAACTATTTTACTCAAATAGGTGTAAAAGCCTATGTCACCTTTTTACATTGATCCCTTCATCTTCCTGCCGCTAATAATGTATTTACTCCAGAGCATCTCTTTCATATCATGCGTTAGTCTTCAATTAAATCTTTTTTAATTCCGTAACTGCATTTAAATCACCATTATTACCATATTTCTGCGATTAACTCCATAAATATCTGTAAATATATCTATTATACCTTGTTCAAATGTTTCTTACTATACCTACCATACTCCCTGTGGGTTCCCTGTGGCTTCCCAGTAACATTTGACTTGTTATGACCTTTAACTGTAACATTAGTTCTTAATTTATTTTATTGTTTTTCTGGAATATGAATCCAATCCCTCCCATCCACTAAGTAGATTTATTACTGTATTAACAGGAAACTACCCATAAGGTGTAAGACCATCCAAATCAGGCATCCCCCTGTTTTATATAAGTCATAAGTTAGCTAACTGATTACTTGTTAGACAACTAACTCAGCACAAGAACTCTGAATAACTTGTGTCTCCCAATCTCATTAACACCAGATTTCAATCTGGTGTTCAGAA
>JAIPGP010000031.1 GCA_021735645.1 Candidatus Cloacimonadota bacterium | reverse complement strand
ATATATAGAAGTCTTGGTATAAGCAATAAACCAGTTGATAGGGTTATCACCAAATATTCAATACTGTAGTGACCCCAAAAAATGTTAGACCCTTACAGGGCAGTACTTTCACAAAAAAAATGGTAAACTTGGGTTAACAGGTTAAAACAATATACTCCGCCAATTGACATGAGGGCGAGTATTTACCCCATCAACCACGAATTCCCTAAAATATACCCTTCAATAAACAAAAACTAAGAAAACAACAACAATAATTATTACGGCAATTATTACTTACTTCCTCATCCTACAATAGTTCTCGTATCTATTATGTCTATATTGTCCATACTGTCAATTTTGTCCATAAATATCTCTCTGGCTGCTTAATAATGAATTTAGGAATTTGAGAAAAAAAAAGAGGGATTCATAAATGAACCCCTCGATAAATTATTTGTGTTTAACCAGCTTATTTAATCAATTGCAGCTTATGGCTGTCAACCAGATTGCCATATTTCATAATAACTGTGCATATGCCGCTGGCTGCTTTTTTGTTATTATTATTGCAATTTCATATAGTGAGAGGCTATTCTCTAATATTTATGTTTCCTGTTTTTAAAATTCGGGGAAATGACATTATAGATTGGTCGGATAAATTTTTTTAGATTGAAGTAAAACTGGTATAAATAGGCATATACATATATTTTTAGCATATACTTTCGCTGTAATGTCCAGGGAAGTACGGGCAGAGTAACATTGGACTTTCTCGCCCAATCAAGAATTTTTAATATTTGCTGAAAATATTTCAGTTTATTTTTTGACCATAATTCCCAGAATTTAGGTTTAGGTCCCAGATGTGCCACATAAGCGTTCACGTCTTTATTCAGCATCATTTCCTTAATTGGCGGAGCATCTTTGGCGAAAGCCAGCATAGCTGATAAGGTGAAATCGCCCATCATTTCATAAGCCACGTGATCGAAAGTACTTTGATGATAAGGCAATACTGTTTCCATAAAATCACCCCAATGATCCACGAAGCCAAAATAATTTTTATGGATGATCAGATTACCGGATAATACAGTATTAACTAAATTGCTTTCCGGATTTCCGTTAACATCTTTTTGCCATTTCTCAAGGACACGTAGAGGAATGGTGCCGAATTTATCTTCAGCTTGATAGCGCGATTGAAAGATCATGTTATTTTCTTCAGTAGAGCGTATTCGTAGAAAAAGACCAGGTTCTGAAGGAGTCAGATAGGGAGAAATATCTCCCGTAACAATACAATCACCATCCAGTAAGGCAACAAAATCAGAATTATCGGGTTTTGCAGATAAGATCGCTTCCCGTTTGCAGATATTTGCAATAGCACGTAAAGATGTCCGGTCTGAAGGATTCTTTATCATTGATTTCACGACTTCTACATTATCAAATTGAGTCAGCAATTTTATATCTGCTTCACTTAGATCAATTCCTAATATCTTGATTTTTGAATTTACTTTGTGATACTTCAATGACAGCACTAATACAAAAACAGCCAAAACAAAATTTTTGTCTGTTATTGTTACTATAGTACACGAAGATTCTTCTTTCATATTTTCCTCTTTATAAAACATAGTTTACTCTGTAATTCTCATTTTTTTTCTCTATTCTGTCAATCGAAAATTCTACAATGCTATCAATTACTTAGCTTGAACAGTCTCTTACTTCCTGTCTAGTAGTACGTTTTGAATTTGTATTTTATTTCCCTGGCAGTATTTCAGCAGATGAGCTTGACATCTAAATCACTGGATTAAAATCTGTTCAGTTAATACTAAGAGATGGAGAAAGCCATGGATAATAGAAATCAATTGATGCAGGCGCGGCGTCAGAAATTGCAGCGTCTGGAGGATATGCAGGTGAATGCTTATCCGAACCGTTCATACAGAACCCATATAATATCTGAACTTATCACCCACAAAGCTGAATTACTCGCCTCAGAAGAAGAGGTTTCTATTACTGGCAGACTGGTGGCACTGAGGCGTCAGGGCAAAGTGGGATTTGGTAATGTAGCCGATGAATCGGGCAATATTCAGATATTTGTGCGTAGGGATAACACAGGTGAAGAAAATTATGATGTGTTCAAAGCCTGTGATCTGGGAGATTTTGTGCAGATAGATGGCATTTGTTTTGTTACTCAGATGGGTGAATATTCGGTGAAGGCGGCAAAAGTGACGATGCTTTGCAAGGCTTTGCGACCTCTGCCTGTCGTGAAAGAAAAAGTTGTAGATGGCAAGACAATTCGCTATGATGAGTTTCATGATATAGAAACGCGTTACCGCAAGCGCTACCTTGATCTACTGCTGAATCCTGAGCATAAGCATAGTTTTGTTACGCGTGCTCATCTAATCTCCGGAATGCGTCATTTTCTGGAAAACCGGGGCTTTCTGGAAGTGGAAACTCCAGTGCTCACACCTTTGTATGGTGGCGCGCAGGCGCGTCCTTTTTTAACTCATCATAACACTTTGGACATAACGCTTTATATGCGGATAGCAATAGAACTTTATCTTAAAAGGCTGATCGTTGGCGGTTTTGAGCGGGTCTATGAAATCGGGAAAGTCTTCCGTAATGAGGGCATGGACAGGTCACATAATCCTGAATTTACATTGTTGGAACTATATCAGGCATATACAGATCTGGATGGGATGATAGAGCTTACAGAAAGCCTGATCAAGCACCTGGCAAAATCTGTGCTGCACTCAGACAAGATTGAATGTAATGGAGTGGAGCTGGATTTCAGTGTGCCATTCCGTCAGGCTACTATGCTTGATCTGATCAAGGAATATGCCGGTTTTGATGCCAGCGACTTTGATTTTGAGCGGATCAAGGCATTTTGTCTGGAGCATAAAATGGAGATAGAACCTTCTGCCGGCAGCGGCAAACTGATAGAGCTGCTCTTTGATCATTTTGTGGAGCCCAAGCTTATTCAGCCGACTTTTGTCTTAGATTATCCCCGTGAAATATCCCCTCTGGCTAAATTGAAACCGGGAGAAACTGAGATCGTGGAACGTTTTGAGCTGTTTATACTGGGCAATGAATATGCCAATGCCTTCACAGAGCTGAATGACCCGGTGGACCAGCGTGAGCGTCTGGAAGATCAGGTGAAGATGCGGGAAATGGGTGATAGTGAAGCGAATGTGATGGATGAGGACTTTCTGGAGGCTATGGAATATGGCATGCCGCCAACAGGTGGACTGGGCATTGGGATAGACCGGCTGATAATGCTGTTTACCAATAATACTTCCATCAAAGAAGTAATTCTCTTTCCGCAGATGAAACCGGAGAATTAGATAGTATCAAATAATAACGGCGATAGATTTTCCTCAAAAAGTTAATCTATCGCCGTTTATTTTTCTAAATCAGCAGCTATTTTTTAACCGTAAATGATAATCCGAAAAAGAAGTCTTCTGCTTCGGAGTCATAAGAAACAGCGAAATCGATATTAACATTATCGGAATGGCGGTAGCCAATTCCAGCGGAGAACAGTTTTCTACTAATGGCAGTTTTCCGAATGGTTTTTTTTGAGCTTAACACATTATCAGAATCATGATCTTCCTCCACCTCACCAGTTCCATATTCAACAATAATGAAATATGGTTCATGCACAATGTCATTATATGAATCTTCATCATTCTGGTAATTATATATGAAAGTGGAGCTGAGCCGGTAAACAAAATTCCGCATACTGAAGGCGTCATTATCAGACAGGTCATCATCATCAATCTTGAATTCCAGAGCAATTGGCAACCGCATTTCAGTGGTCTGATCAATAGATTCTTTTTCGGCAAGCAGATATTCGGTCTCAGTAGAAATGGTGTCAAATTCTTCGTCAAATTCAGATCCGAGCAGAGTAGTGTGAATATTCTCAAAATCAGCTTCATAATCAAGATCATGCTTAAGATAATTATATTTAACGAAGCAGCCCATTCCAAAGCAGGCATATTTATTCAATACCAGATTAAACCTGAAATGAGAGTTCAGATCAAAGCCGCTAAAATCTCCTGCTTCATTCACTTCCTGGTTTCTATCATCAGAGTATGTAATATTATCTTCCGGGAAGTAATCCTCATGAGTTCTTTGCCAGACTCGATGCGTTAAGCTGTTATTTTTACTGTCTCCGCTCAGATAGCCGCAGCTCAAGCCAAATTCATAGAAATCCAGTTCTTCTTCAAAACTGTTACCCAGATATTTTTTCAATTCCGCGGCAATATAATAATGCTGCTGATTATATGACTGCTTAACGAGATAGCAGTCACTAAGATCACCTTCATAGCTCAGGCTGTCTTCGTCAAGCTGATAAAAACTGGCACTATATTCGTCGGTTATATTTCTGCTGATATCTTCATGAGTTCTTAATCCTAAATCGAATCGCATAATTGATTCGCTAACCAGAAAATCATTTTCCAGTTCAACACTCGCCATTAACTCCTTCTGATTGTCAGAGATTTCTTTTTCAAAGTCACCTTTTTCATCGACGCGAAAATACATTTGATTACTGGCATAGTCATAATATTCGATATAATTCTCAAAACTGGTTTCGCCTGTATGGACATAATCGATGATCATGTGTGGGTCAAACACATCTAAACCGAGCCAGCCATCAGCATCATAGAATTTTTCATTTCTATGAAACGATGAATATCTGAGACCAATGACTTTATCAGAGAGGCGAAAACTATTATTCCAGATAAGGTCAAAATTAGAGCAGTCATCGTCATAATCTTTCACTTTTTCATAAGATATCACTTTAGTATCATAAATAAAGGGATTCCCGGCACCACTGGAATATTCGGTAGTATAGCTTTCTTTTTCACCAGTCATATCATCTGGTGTGAGGTTATGGCGGAAACGGATAAATAGCGAGTGCCGCAAATTTGAGACCAGAGGATTATTAATGGCAACTCCCAAAGGCAGCTCCTCCAGTATCCGGGTTTTCGATTCTTCATTTGTATCTGTCAGCAGGTTGTCATATCTGTAGCAAAAATCTGCCAGGTTAGTGAAGAAGAACATCTGGCTGCTCTTAGAGAGATCAACAGGGTCATAGATATAATCCCAGTCACTTGCAAAAATGCCGTCGCTGGCAATATTGCGCATAGAAAGCGGCAGCTGAGCGGTACATAATCCCACTAAGGACAATACGGCTATTATAATGATTATTTTTTTCATTTTTTACTCCTCAGTAAATGCCGGAATTTCAAAATTAAACTGTTCCCGAGAGCTGTAATCATTCTTATCCCACTCAACAAGAATCTCTCCCTTAAATATAACTGAGCCACTGATACCGCCATCGCCGAAGTCGTCCCAGCAATGAATAGAATATAGTCCAGCTTCCAGAATAATATCTCTGGTTACTATCTGATACTCTTCGGTGAAATCCTGCCAATCGTCATAATAGTAATCTCCGGTGGATTGCATATACAGGTTCCAGCTGGCTTCCTGATTCCATTCATCCACCTGCAGCTCAATACAGACAACATCGGACATATCAATGATCAATAATTCTGTCTCATCAGAATAATCCGAGTAAACCGTTTCGTCTTCATAATCATTATAGACTCTTACCCTGTAAGTAACTATGTCATCATTATCAAAAAGATGTGAATCGGTATCAATATATTCAATAAAATTGGAACCAGAGCTGTAATCCAGATCAGCGATTTCAATAAAGTCATTGGCATTTAATTTGCGTTCCAGACTGAATCCGGTTTCGTAATTGGACTGGTCTTCCCAGGTAACAGTCACAGTATTATCCGGATTCTGGTTTGCTTCCAGAAACCGGGGATCTGCTAAAACGAAATTTCCTGCTCTGAAACCCATTGTCATAGAATTAATATCTTCTTCCCAGGCTCCAATAGCTTTGACCTTAAAATGGTAATATTCCATAAATACCAGATCAGAAACAACTTTTTCCTCTACGTCCGGTTCAGTAAAAAAAGAATCAATTTTCACCATTTCTTCACTATATAAATAGACAATAAAATGCTCTTCTGTGTCACTTCTATCCCCCCAGTTCAGAATCAGATCAGTATGATTTAATCCATTGACAGAAAGATTGCCGGGTGGGTCCCAGCGGGGAGTTTTTACTTTAATAATGTCTTTCCCATACATTCCATTCTCTGCCATAACCACTAAAGTGTATTCATACTTTGTGTCATCATTGACATTGATCGAATCTAAAACTGAAGTTTCAGAAATATCGGTAATGATAATTTCCTGGGCATTATTACGTTTTAAGCTGTAATACATGAAATCATTGTCCGTATAAGGCTCCCATTCAATCAAAATGCGGTCAGAGCGCAGCCTGCCACTATTATAACCAGCACTAAAATCATCACCACTGGTATATAATTCGTGCCGGAACAGAACCGGAGAGACATCGTTCATCTCAATCACTCCAACTTTTAACGGGGATTCACAACCTGCTAAAATAATTATCAGCAGCATTAAAAAAAATGCTCTTTTCATCAAGCCCTCCTATAAAATATGTTGTATGCGATAATCTATTTTTTTAAAATTACTATCTGATCAGATGCTCAGCAGGTAATTGAAAGAACTCGTTCTTAAAAGCACCTGGGCAGGATGGTAGAAACGTGAAAACCAGCAGTATCATTGCGGCTGTCAAATGCAGTGAATTATAATTATCAAGAGCATCCAAAATCTCATTTTCCAGCTTCATGTATTCTTGGTATGACCAGTTCTCAAAGGCATAATGAGCTGCATCATGTAATAATTCATAACCGTCAACACTATCATTCTCCCAGGATGATTCATAGAATGTCTGAGGATGTATTGGCAGAGTATCAATATATTCAGGCAACTCAATTTTTGCCGCTCTGGCAAGTATTCTGATCAATTCTTCTGAGCTGTTACAATCAGGTTTATCTTTGAATTGAGCCTGCAATATCTCAGCGTATTCGTCCTCGTCCATATCATCAATAATGCCTGTTTTATAAGCCATAAAAGCCCATTCTGCATGGAGAAGCATGTCACTGGCTTTATAGCTTCCCCGGCTGGCTTTATAGATAAATCTTTCCCAGCTTTCCGGTCCGTCCTCGATCTGGGGAAATATTTGTGGAATATCTTTCAGTTGATCCATGTTTTTTTGCTCTTTACTTATTTACTCTGAGGGTGATAGAAAGTGAAGTCATTGGCGATAGTGATCACTTTATCATACTTTTGAAATGTGACAAGCAGTTGCCTGTCAGGATTTAAATGGATTTCATCTTCTTCAAGTTCCGGATTACCTTTTTTTGCAAAGATATAGCCTATTACAATTTCATTAAATTCGATTCCTGAGCGGATCAGGTCATTAAATGTTGTTTCTGTCCCTAAGGGTGCATAGCAGCCAGCATTTTTCAGATATATTTCACATTTATTAGATTTCAGTAAAATATCCTGATATACTTTACCCAGGTTTTTATTTAGAACAGTCTGGGCGATGATAGAACTGATAATTTCGTCACTGATGATAAATTCATCTTCATCACCGGAAGGGATCACATCTTTATTATGGGCAAATTTCATCTCAGTGACTATTGAGAACCCATCTTCTTTAAATTGCTTATTAAGTTCAAAATACTTCCTGATATTGAGCAATGACTTAATTGTGATGGCATCAATTTCCTCTAAAAAGGCGACTTCCTGATTGGCATTATGACTATTCAAATTACCATAATTCAAGATAATGATATTATCGCATTTAATTTTTTTACGAATAGCAGTCTTAACATCTTTATCTTTTGTAATATTGAATATCTCTTTTTCAATGATATTCTGATCGATAATTTGTTCTGCAATTTTAATTAACTTCAGGGTCTGTTTCCTTTCACCCTTCTCTTTAATAGATTCCTTGTAATCCTTGTATTCATTCTCATTTTCTTCAGTAACTTTGGCAATGATCTTAACCGAAGAGCCTTCATTAATATAATTTTCCAGTTCATCAATTATTCTGAAAATTTTTTTATTGAAGCCAAAAATGATAGTATTGGATATGGGTAATTTCTGTTTTCTGACGATATCGGGACTGGTTTTTTTTCCTTGCTTGTCATGATGTTTCACTATAAATTTAATTTCCTTTCTTTGTCTGGCTATAAAGATCAATTCATCTTCTGGAAGCAGTTTTTCATTTCCATATTGCTCAGATAAGGGGTTAATGACAATTTTATTATCCTGATCCTTCGAGTTTGCTTTCATATAACCGATCAGGCAGGAATTTTCAAACTTGAACATTAAGTCCTGGAAAGTATCTGATTCATTAATACCGCGGAATTTGGCTACTTTTTCAAAATAAATTTCATTGTCATTTTTATCGAATTTTAACAATTCTGAATATACTCGGGAGAGTTTCTGCTGAATACAGGTTTGGGCAATAATTTCCGAGATGATCTGACTGGAATTAAGCGCGATGAAGTTAATTTCATTTTTCATCTGGCATTTATTAATTTGATCAGTCAGGAGGGCTTCATTTTTCTTTTCAAAGATTTCAGCTATAACGGTTTTACACGTTGTTTTATGTTTATCTTTTTTAGAGCATAAACTGATAATTGCCAGCACAATTTTAAAGACAAAAGTATCAGGATTCTTTTTCTCGGAAGCAAGTATCAGGATCGTATCTGCCTTATCGAGAGAGAGTTTTCCCAGTTTTTCTAAGATAATCGGGTTTCCGGACCGGCAGATTATTTTGGCTTTCCTGGAATTCCGGCAATTATCGTAAATAGCATCCTCCATTTCTACCTTGTCTTTATCTGCCAGAATTACGATACAGGGCTTTCCGAGGCCGGTATCGGAAAGAATGTTACCGATAATCAACTGGTTGATGATATGATATATTTTTGCTGACCAGCCCAAAATGATAAAATGTCCCTTTTCGATGACGGCTGATCTGCCTTTATTCAGTTCTTCCACTTTTGAATCAAACCCTTCAGTGATAATACCGATCAGGGTACTGATAATAATTAGACCAAAGACCGTAGTCGTGAGCATTATGAGTAAAAAAAGCCAGGAACCTTCATCATTGACCATGGTGCCCTGGTCCATTACCCGCATAAGATTATTCCAGACAAGTTTTGGAAGAGGAAGCAGTTTCCATTCTGTCGGCATGATCTGGGTAAGCTTGAGAACTAAAGTTGCCACCATAGTAATAAATAATGCTACTATTGCCAGCATGGCTATCTGAACAGCGGGATTTCGCGAAAGTATAAATTCGCTTTTATATCTTACTATATTCCTGATCTGCTTAAATATATTCTTTTTCATAGTCTGCTCCTTCATAACCCATATAACTTAGTTTAATATTATGTTGCAATTGTCTATATGTAACTACTATTCTGTCAAATATTTTATTTATTTGCCTGGCATCCCCCCGGAATTTCTCAGGATTCTTGTTTAATCTTCACCCTGAAAGGGTGGATGATGAACTGCTTACCATGAGGTCTTATTGTAGATCAATCGTCCCCGATTGATCATTCTATAAAACATTAATCGAGGACGATTAATCTACATAAATAAATGGATGATGAACTGTTTACTCTAAGCTCTTATCGTAGATCAATCGTCCCCGATTGATCATTCTATAAAACATTAACCGAGGACGATTAATCTACATCAATTAGTGGATGATGAACTGCTTACTCTGAGTTCTTATTGTAGATCAATCGTCCCCGATTGATCATTATATAAAACAATTAACCGAGGACGATTAATCTACATAAATAAGCTGATGATGAACCGTTTACTCTGAGGTCTTATTGTAGATCAATCGTCCCCGATTGATCATTATATAAAACAATTAATCGAGGACGATTAATCTACATAAATAAATGGATGATGAACTGTTTACTCTGAGTTCTTATTGTAGATCAATCGTCCCCGATTGATCATTCTATAAAACATTAACCGAGGACGATTAATCTACATAGATAAGCTGATGATGAAGTGTTTACCCTGAGGTCTTATTGTAGATCAATCGTCCCCGATTGATCATTCTATAAAACATTAATCGAGGACGATTAATCTACATAAATAAGCTGATGATGAACCGTTTACTCTGAGGTCTTATTGTAGATCAATCGTCCCCGATTGATCATTCAATAAAACATTAATCGAGGACGATTAATCTACATAAACAAGTGGATGATGAACCGTTTACCCTGAGTTCTTATTGTAGATCAATCGTCTCCGATTGATCATTCTATAAAACATTAATCTAGGACGATTAATCTACATAGATAAGCTGATGATGAACCGTTTACCCTGAGTTCTTATCGTAGATCAATCGTCCCCGATTGATCATTATATAAAACATTAATCGAGGACGATTAATCTACATTAATGTTGTTTTGTTCGTGTCATTTTGCGGCATTTGTGTTTGATTTTTTTTGCAGCGAAGGAAAAAAAATGTAATATAAGATTATCTTCCGCGGAAATCACTGAATTACGCTGAAAAATATAGTGTAAGAAATAAGGTAAGCCAGTCCCGATAATTCGTGATGAACGCCTATCTCACCACCTATTCCAATCAACTAATACCATCCAGTCTTACCCTGAGTACAGCCCTAAACTGGATTACATTCTTGCCCGTAGTTAGTCCCTTCCGGTTAATAACTCTGACAATTTGTCTAAAAATGTAAATATGAAATAATCTGCTTTTATTATTGCTGTTTAATCGCCATATTTGTGCTTTATTAATTTTTAAAATGCACTATATAAACACGTTTATGCTTCTGCGAAACTTGAGTTAAATAAAACAGGTGGATAGGGGATATTAATCAGCATTTCTGAGACTTGCAATGGACAGAAACCCATTCTCAGGTCAAAGCAGGTGACATATCGAACAGTCTTCTGATCAATCTTAATTGATTGTAAAGATTAACCTTGACCTTATATGTGAGTAATAGTATATAGAAATTGAGTAGATGTAAGATTATAGTTTGATCAGGTGGAATTCAGACAGGTTTTACGGGAGAAATTGGCAGAAGATACAGGAAGAGAAAAGGCAGGATAATTGAGCAATATTAGAAAAGTAATATTTCTGATAATAATGGTATCATTTACAATGATGTCGGCAGAGAATGGAATAATATTAAAAAGCATCAAGTTTGAGGGCAATAAAGCAATTTCAGCAGGAGTTTTGAAAAAGAATTTGAATTTAAAGGCAGAAAACCTGGGTAACAGGTTTTTTTTCTGGAAGGCGAAGCCATATTTTAATGAGATATTTCTGGAAGAAGATATCAAGCAGATCAAGGTGCTGTATCAAAGAGCCGGATTTTTGGGAGTAGAGGTAAAAGCTAAAACAGAGGCAGATGCAAAAAACAGGAAGACAATATTAACCTTTGAGATCAAGGAAAATGACCCGGTAATAATTAAAATAATAAATTATGCTGTAGAAGCACTCAGAACAGAAGACAGAGAACTGGTGAAAAAACTGCTGGATGACAATTCGGCAGAATTTAATGCCCGGGCAGGCAGCCGTTTTCAGGATGATAATATAAATAATACAATAAAACAGATCAATCTGCTTTTAATGAATAATGGATTCCCGGAACCGGAAACGGAATTTGAGATTGAATTAATTGATCAAAACAGGTTTGCTGAGGTTAATTATAAGATAAATACCGGTGAATACTGTTATTTTGGAGAGATCAGAGTGCAGGGCAATGAGAAGTTAGCTGAGAAAGTGATTTTAAAGCAGGTATCTTTTAATGAGCAAGACAGTTTTGATCAGCGAAAAATACAGAAGACCCAGCAGCGAATCCAGAATCTGGGCATGTTTCAGTTTGTGACCATGAAAACAATGCTGACTGAGATAGAAGATAACAAGATACCTGTAGAAATAATAGTGAAGGAATTGCCCTATTGGTCAGTGAAGACAGGAGTTGGTTATGGACTTGAGGACAGGTTTCGCTTATCAGTAAGAGTAGAGAAACTTGGATTTCTGGGCGGAGCAAGGAGGGCATCGTTTTTTGCTAAATATTCATATCTGGAGCCGTACCATTTAAGTGTAGTAATCACTCAGCCTTCGTTTATCAATCCTCAGGGCAG
This sequence comes from Candidatus Cloacimonadota bacterium, assembly GCA_021735645.1. GTDB lineage: Bacteria > Cloacimonadota > Cloacimonadia > Cloacimonadales > TCS61 > Stygibacter. The sequence continues at coordinate 24,665 of JAIPGP010000031.1, read as the reverse complement.
TCTCAGCATCAGTCCTTTTTTGATCAAGGAACACGAGGAATCTTATGATTTACAGAAATATGGGTTCAGCACAACAATGCTGCAGAATCTTAGTAATGCTATCAATACCTTCATCAAGTATAAGTTTGAAAGAGATAATCTGCAAATCAATAGTGATATCACTGATGAACTGCTGTATTTAAGTCAGGAAAATTATAATAAATCAAGTATTTCAGCCGGAATATCCATAGATGATTCCCATCCTTTATTTTCACCAGTTCAAGGTTATGCCGCTTCTTTTGTGACCACGCTATCGGGATTAAAGCTTGGCAGTGAATATCATTATTTGCAGGGTTTGATAGATCTCAGAAAATATAATGAGATAAGTGAAGGTTCAGTAGTAGCAGGAAAAGTGAAAGCGGGAATAATGAAACCTGTCTGGGGCGATAATACAACGCCAATTGATGAGCGTTTTTTTGCCGGGGGCAGTAATTCCATTCGGGGCTGGGCTCGAGGAAAAGTGGGACCTCAAAGTGAAGAAGGTATTGCTCTGGGTGGTGAAAGCTATCTGGAATTTTCCCTGGAATTAAGGCAGCTGCTTTGGCGAATGCTGTCTGGTGTATTATTTTGTGACGCCGGTAATGTGTGGTCCGGATATGATGACTATGATCTGGGCGGTTTGAAATATTCTGCCGGATTGGGAATCCGAATTACCACTCCCATAGGACCAATACGTTTTGATGCTGCCCAGCCGTTATGGAGCGAGGATAAGCAGATCCAGCTGCATTTGAATATCGGGCAGGCATTCTAATGCGTAAGATACTAAAATTTACGGGTGCAGTGTTGCTGTTAATTCTGGCATTATTACTGATAACTGTAATCCTGATCCAGACCCGACCAGTGAAAAACCTGATCGCTGATCGGATAGTGGCAAACGTGAATAGCAGGCTGGTAAATGCAACGCTGAATATCGAGCGGCTGGAGATAAAATATCTTAGTTCTGTTACTTTGAAAGGTGTGAGTATCAGCCGGGATAAGGAAATAATCCTGAGTCTTAAAGAACTTGGTATCCATTATTCTTTGCGTGATATCAGGTCAAATAAGATAGTGATCAGTGCGATATTATTGGATGAATTAAATCTTGATCTGCAGCAAAATAATGAAGGTGAATGGAACCTGATGACTATGCTGCCGGCAGCAGATAAGAAAGCCAAGCCAAAGAAAAAAACTCAATCATCTGACTGGGAAATTGAATTAGCTGATTTTAATTTGAGAAATAGTGAGATCACAATTAATTCTGCTCAGATTTCAGAGATTATGCTGCATTTCACTGGGAAATATTCTGGGGATGAAAGTCTCATCAATCTGGATAAATTTAGTTTTATCTGCAAAGATCCAGACTTAAAATTAGAGAAGCTGGATTTTAAGGCTCGATTAAAGAACAATAAGGTAATGCTGAGCAATATGCACATAAAAACTGCCGAAAATACGGTAAATATTGGAGCATTAATTGACCTTGATATTATAGAGAATACATTTATTGATCTCAATAGTGAATCTTTGAACTTATCAGAATTCGCCGGATTGATCGCTCAGAAAGATATAGGAAGGTTGCCGGAACTTGATTTGGGATTTACGCTGGAGAATCAGAAAGCGAGTCTGAGTATTGAAATGGAAGAAGCAGGTCAGAAATTTGATATTTCAGCAGTAATTGAAGATGTTTTTAAAGACCCGGAATACACCTTGAAGCTCACAATATCGCATTTTAATGGAGGTCACTGGCTGGATAATCCTGAATATAATTCAGATTTAAATCTTGATTTGACAGTAATTGGCAGGGGATTTGAGCTTGAAGAAGCAGATACGGAAATACAGCTTAATGTAAGGCCCGGTTTCTGGGGTGATATCAAATTCAGCTCAGTGGTTTTAGATGCCCAAAAAAATGGAAGTACTGCGGACTTTAATACATCGATAACGGGAGAATTTGGCAGGATAGGATTATCAGGAAGAGCCGAAGAAATATTTAATGAGGTCAGTTATAATTTGCAGGGTGATCTGGCAGGAGTTGATCTGGCAATTCTGCTTCAGGATGAGACCTTGAAATCTGACCTGAATCTGGGATTTGAATTGCAGGGTAAGGGATTTGAGCCGGAGGAATTAACTGCTGACCTGAAAATTACAGGCAGGCCATCTGAGATAATAGATATAGAGCTGGATATGGTGAAGGCAGATATACATTATGAAGAAGAAAATTATATTATCAGAAATCTGGAGTTAATGACTTCTGCCATTTTGCTTAAACTGAAAGCTGATGGCAATATAAAGGGTGGTCATAATCTTGATTTTCAGCTGTCTTTAATTGATCTGCAGCCAATGAGTGAACTGGTAAATGCAGAGACTCTGAAAGGTAGCGGAGATATCAGGGGAAATATTATATTAAATGATAAAACTTATAAAGCCAATGTTAATCTGAAATTGGAACAACTGCAATTTAATGAGTATTCACTGGGAGAGATGTCGGGTGAGATATTGATAGATAGTGAGCTGGAAGCACCTTATGATGTCAGTCTAACGATGAAGGAGTTTGCATCTGGCGAGTTCGTGATTGATAATATAGACCTGCAGATTAATGGTGATGAGAAACGGCAGAAAATTGTACTTGATGCCGGTGAAGATAAGCTGCTGGTTCATCTGGAATCAGGAGTACTGGTAGATTCTATGATAACTATTGAATTACCAGTCTTCCGGGCAGAATATGAAGACTTGCAGGTAGAAACCCGGCATACCGGTGCCAGGATATTGATAGGAGATAAATTTTACCAGATTGATGGGCTGCAATTAGCCTTTAACGAGGGGAGTTTGATGCTTGATGGCACTATTGCTCCTGCAGATACTCAACAGGTAATCTTACAGATCAAAGATGTTAACCTGGAACCTTTAAACAATCTGGGTTTAATATCCTCTCAGATTGCAGGAATATTCAATTTGAAAGCAGAGATTGGTGGATATTTGAGCGAACCTGAAATCTCTGCTGAAATGCAGCTGACAGATATAGGCTGGGATGACTTTCAGCCCGGGAATTTACAATTTACTGCCGATATAAAGAGTAATAAGGCAGAGATATTTTTTTCCCTGGAGAAGGATAAGAAAGAGCTTATAAGTGGTTCAGCCAGGATTCCTTTATATTTGAATCCCAGGCAAAGTATTGAAATTATACCTTATAATGAACCGCTGGAAGCAGATCTACTGGTATCGGATTATGATATCAGTTTTCTAGCGGGTTCAATTGACCAGATAAAAAAAATGAATGGGATATTAGGCGTTGATCTTCATTTGAGAAATAATCTTTCTGATCCGCTGCTAAGCGGCGAAGTTAAACTTGAACAGGCAAGTATTTCAGTACCACAGTACGGGATCAATTATCCGAAAATACGCTTGAAGGCAGCTTTTCAGCAGCGCAATATTAATCTCGAAGAATTGTACGTAGCCGGAGGAGATGGCTATTTGCGTTTTTCTGGAAATGCTGAAGTAAAAAGTCCAATTTCCGAGGGTATAAAAAGCATTGAACTGAGATTAAAGGCAGATAATTTCAGTCTGGCAGATAAACGGGGATTGCAGGTGAAACTGAATTCGGATATCAAACTTGCTGGCTCACCAGACAAACTGGTATATAGCGGATATCTTAATATTCCTAAGGCTATAATTGACCTTGATGCTCTGCCCGGAAGCAGTGTAAGCAAAGTTGACATTAATTCACCTCTGCTGGTGAAAGCTGAACAAAAATATACTGCTGTAACTGTGATACCTGTAAAACAAAAGAAAGCTTCTCACCCAGATCTGATTAAGAATTTAACCGGAGAGATGAAGGTCACTATTCCCAGAAATACCTGGATACGCAATAAAGATATGAATGTAGAAATTTCTGGAGACCTGCGGATTATTAAGAAAGGTAAGAATTTTGAGCTATACGGAACCGTGAAAACCCTGCGAGGTAAATATGAGCTTTATGGTAAGAAGTTTGATCTTAAGGGTGGAACTATCACCTTTAATGGCGGGTCAGAGTTTAATGCTCTGCTTGATTTAAATATCAGCCACGTTTTCCGGGATATATACAGGAATAAGCGGACACTACGTCTGCAGATAACCGGAGATTTAAAAACCCCCGGAATCAGCTTTTATCTGGATGATGAAGAGATCACCGAGAGTGATGCCATATCTTACCTGTTATTTGGCAGAAGCAGTAGTGAGATCAGTCAGGGTGAGAAATCAGAAGTAGCCCGGCAGACAGAATCTGATCTGGCATTGAGCATGCTGTCTAAGACAATTGGTAATAAACTTGCCAGTGAAATAGGCAAGAAACTCAATCTGGATGTAATAGAATTTTCCGGTGGAGAGAGCTGGAAGCAGGCAGCAATTGTGGTGGGAAAATACATCACAAATGACCTGTTTATAAGTTATAAAAAAGAATTCTCACTTGACCAGTCTTCTGAGATAGTGCCAGACGAGGTTTCTTTGGAATATGAGATGAATAAATATATTTCTGTACAGGCAACCAGAGGTGATGAAAAATCTACCGGTGTTGATCTGTATTGGAAATTTAAGCTTAAATAGGAGGAAATATGAAAGCTAAAAGTATCATTATTATCGTGCTGATTGCTCTGTTTTTAATCGTTCTTTTTCAAAATACTCAGGTTGTGGAACTACGCCTGCTTTTCTGGAAGATCAGTATGTCCCGAATAATACTTTTTCCCGTCACACTGCTGGTAGGCTTTATCATTGGTTTTCTGCTGGGAAGGTATGGAAAAAATAATAAACCTGCAGGAGTTGAAATAGATTAAAGGCAATTACTATCACTGTATCGTTCGCTATGTCCGCTCAGTCCCAAGATTGCTAAATGTGAAGGGGATATGGTCATTTCAGTCCGGTCTATCATCACCATTTGACAGTTCCGCTTTTATTCTCCACTGGAGAGTCTTAGCTGGATTACATTTTGATTTTTCTCAGCCAGCTGTTAATTATATCAATATCGGTAAATTCCGGATTATAATCTTCACCGACCCATTCAAGGTATGATTCATCATCTTCATCTTTTTCCTCGGAATTCAGGGCATTCAGAATGCGGTAATAGCCGTAAACACCGCCGCAATCCTCCGGGGGACAGGCTCGGGAAGCTTTTTTGCAGACTGGGTGAATAAGGCGGGGGTCATTTTCTAATACCTTGCTGACAGAAATCTGGTGCAGCCAGGAATCTCCGAAATCATATTCATATTTAACTTTATCTTTAGGCTCATTGAGGAATCTGGCAATAGGATTATTAGAAGCAGAGAGATATTTATTACGGGAAGGGAAAAGGTTAAAAAAATCATCTTTTTCATCATCACCATGATCATCATCAATGTAAATGTTACCTTTAGAGAAGCTGTAAAGATGCTCATTTTCCCAGCCCATCGTAATCTGGATAATGTCATGAAGATCAGCAAAAGAGATAGTATTGCGGACAACCACCTTGCGAACGATAAATGGTCTAATGTATTCCAGTTTGATGCGAAGCAGCAGTAATTTAGGTTCATACTTAATTTTTTCTGCCATCAGGATTTCCTTTAATTTTATTTTAAAAAATAATTTTTTATTCTGGATATTTTGTCAAGAATCAAATAAATCGGGCATCCCCCCGGAATTAATTTCATTTTAGGTTTCCAATAGCATCAATGGATCATTCTCATTAACCCCTAAATTTATTTAGAGGTTAATGATGAACGAACGATGTATAGTCACTTCAGTGGCTTCCCTTTGTATTTGAGTTCGTTATAATAAAATCCAGACGGGAATAAATTATTATTATGAGAAGTGGCTGAAGCCACTCAAGCCATATTCTTTTTCGCTTCTCACCAGGTTAAAAACCTGGTGTTAATGAGAATGAAAAATTTGCTGTAAAATACGCCTAAATATCTATAAGTTATTGAGATATCTATAGCAACTTTTTAATAAAACAGGGAGATACCAATCAAGAAAATTGGGCATCTTTGCTCGAAATCAGTTAACATTGTAAACCGGGTAAACAACGTGAATTTGTGTTTTAACTTGACGGAAAGACAGGGAAATTGACTATATGGGAAATATACTGGGAGTAAAATATGAATAAAAAAATACTGTTATTTGTTTTGATAATATTACCATTATTGATCTTTGGATATCCGCAACAGGAATGGAGAGCAGAAGATATACCATTATTTGAGACTGTACGGGCAGATTCTGCCCATGGATTTGATGTAACAAGATATGAATTGTATCTTGATGTGGATAACGTCAATCATTTTATAGACGGGATAGTAATAGCACATGTGACAGCAACCGAGATGATCACCGAGATTGGTTATGAAATAGAAGGTTTAACTGTCAGTGAAGTGAGTGTGAATGGAGAGATTGCGGAATTTGAAGAGTCCTGCGGATATGTGACCATTCAATTAGGTGAGATGGAGACAGGGGCGGAGTTTACTACCAGTGTGAGTTATCATGGCAATCCCACGAGCAGTCCGGGGTATGGTGGTGGGATGTTCTGGAATAATAATTATGTATTTACTGTTTCTGACCCGGATGCGAGCCGTTACTGGTGGCCCTGCTATGATCATCCCTGGGATAAGGCAATAGTTGATCTGCATATCACGATTCGGGATGACTGGCTGGTGGCAGCGAACGGAGTCAGGACAGGTATAGAAAATAACGGGGATGGGACTAATACCACGCACTGGATAGGTGAGAATCCGATGACAACCTATCTGGCATGCTTCCATGCTTCCAATTTTGTGGAATTTGAGCAGGATTGCACTTTGCCGAATGGTGAGGATTTACTGATACAGCACTTTTGTATCCCGAGTCAACTGGCGAATGCCCAGGAAGATTTTGAGAATATGCCCTGGATGATAGAATATTTTTCGGAAATATATGGTATGTATCCCTTTGAAAAATTTGGCAATTGCGTAGTGCCGATGACAATATTCGGGGGCATGGAGCATCAGACGATGGTGACGCTGGCGAATTATCTGGTGAATGGCAATCATACCTATGAGATGGTATTTGCTCATGAACTGGCTCATCAATGGTTTGGTGACTGCGTAGCATTTTTAGATTTTCCACATGTCTGGCTGTCTGAGGGTTTTGCGGTGTATTCTGAGGCATTATGGGCAGAAGAGCAATCTGGATATCAGGCGATGTTAGACTATGTAGCGAATGATATTCAGGGTTATTATCTATCATGGTCAGGTGGGAGCAATTACACGATCTTTAATCCCACTTTTTACAATTATTTTACACCGCCGGTTTATGAGAAAGCAGGGTCAGTGCTGCACATGTTGCGGATGCAGGCAGGTGATGAGCAGTTTTTTGAGATACTGCAGCAGTATTTTGCCACTTATATGCACGGCAATGCCGTGACAAGTGAGTTTCAGGCAGTAGTGGAAGATGTGACAGGCGAGGATTATGAGCAGTTTTTTGAGCAGTGGATTTTTGGCAGCGGAATACCGCGTTATGAATATGCCTGGTTTGTGAATCCTTATGATAATATACCTAAGCTGCGGACTTATGTGAAGACTACCAGCACCAGTAATACGGTGTTTGAGGGAAAAGCTCCGGTATGGGTAACTTATGAGAGCGGAGCAGAGGATAGTTTACTGGTGGATGCCAGTGCCGGAATAGCGATGACGGAGAGGTTATTAAATGACATAATGATAGATGAAGTAGCATTTGACCCGGATAGCTGGCTTCTGGACAGGGGAGTCACTCATCATAGTCTCGAAATCACAGGGGTATATCCTTTTGAAGACGGAGCTGCTTTATACTGGTCGCAAGTCTGGGAAGATGAGCTGAACGTGGATGGCTACAGGCTGAGCCGGTCAGAGAATGAAGCGGGTCCTTATTTATGGGTAAGTGGTGATCTGATAGAAAATGAGATGTATGTGGATAACGGTCTGGAAGTGGGGACGACGTATTATTATAAAGTGGTGGCTGTGATAGATGAAGAATTTGAGAGTGAAGCAAGTAATGTGTATGCCGTAACGATTGAGGAATGGCCCCTGGATCAGGGCGTTCTTGTGATAGATGAGACCATGGATGGCAATGGCAATCCGGGCAGTCCTACAGATGCTATGGTAGATGAATTTTATGCAGCGCTAACGGGTCTGGAAGTTACGAACTATGATTATGCCAGTGAAGGGGCAATATCTACAGAGCTGATCAGGAACTACAGCACGGTGATCTGGCATGATGAAGACATCAGCCAGAAGCATTTTGGTGATAATGAAGCTGTGCTGGGCAGTTATGTATATGCCGGAGGAAATTTACTGGTATCAGGCTGGAAGACGACAGATGATATGAGTGCAGAATTTCTGGAGCAATTTACTGGTAGTTCAGAGTATATACTGGCAGCAGGTCAGGAGTTTGTGGGTGCCAGTTCCGAGATTTATAATGCTCTGAATATTGACGCAGCCAAGATTCCGGCAGCCTTTAATGGGCATTTGCCATATGTGGCAATATATCCGGCGGGTGATGCTGCAGTATTTGCCTATGAAGGAATTACCGGCAGCGAATATACAGGTCAGGCCTGCGCAGTGCGGAGCAGTTATGGCGGGAATTGTTTTTTTTTGGGATTCCCCTTGTATTTTTGCGATGAAACCGAAGCCGGGGTATTTATGGAAGCGATCTTAGCCGAATTTGAAGGGAATGGCAACGAAGAAGCCGAAATACCGGCTGGTAATATTAGTTTGCAAACCTATCCGAATCCTTTTAATATGACAAAGGGACGGACCGGATTGAAATACAGTTATGATCTGGGAGAACAGAAGCAGGGAGTATTGGGTATTTATAATCTGCGGGGACAAAAGCTGGATGAGATAATAATCCGGCAAAGCAAAGGTGAGCAGGTGTGGGAATTTCAAGGTGAATTAAGCAGTGGTATATATTTTATGATGTTGAGTTCTGGAAACATTCGGGCAGTCAGTAAGACTTTGATTATTAAATAGGAGGAGGGCAAAGTGAAAAGAAAACACAATCTGGCATTTCATCTGGTAATGCTATTATTGATCACAGTATCGACTATCCTGGTATTCTATCGGGCATTAGTGCATTTGCGGGAACAGATAGATGAGATCAAGATAAATTCTGTTTACAGGGTGCGTCAGATTGGGGAAGACTATGATATGCTGCTTCGGAGCAATGAAGAGATGATCAATGAAAAACTTCTGGAAATTAAGACAAGCCTGTTGAAAGATACGGAGCAGATTTCAGATTTAGATGAGACTGCCATCAAATTCGGCTTGGATTTAATCATTATTACTGATTTAGAAGGTAATGTGAAAACATCTACGGATATGACGCTGAAAGGGGCTAACATAAGGGATATTATACCGGGCTATTATGATATGATTGCCCTGGGTTTGGCAGCGGATGATGTGATAATAGACCGGGCAGGCTTGCTGACAGATAGTGATACTATTTATAAATCTGCCTGGTTAATAGATTCTGCCTCGAATAAATTGATCATCTATGCCGTGGATATGCTGAAATATCTGGAGGATAATAATTCGCAGTCTTTTGCGGAATTTTTATTTGGTGGATATTTTGAAAATTTAGCAGAGAGTATATTGATGGTGAAGACCATTGATCTTGTCTTCAGGCAAGGAGATGAATATTATTCGGTAGCAGATATAGAAAGAGGGTATGAAGAGCAGGAAAAGCTACAGATTTACAGCAGCATAGAGAGTCAGATATTAAATGGTTATGAATATGTGATCATCCCCGAGCTCTTGAAGGGGAGTACGGGTTTAAATCAGGTAATGATCAAGGTTTACTTTGATAATGATATGATACGGCAAATATCTTCTAATCTTTTATTCAGGGCATTACTGGGATTTATTGTTCTGGCAGTAGTAATCTATTTAATTGTCTATTTCTTTTTTAAGAGTTCTCAGCATGACCGGGAAGAATTGATCTTAAAAATCATTGAGGCGATTCGACAAAAAAAGTTCCGGCGTGATATATTTGAGAAAGACACTTTTAATAAAGAAATTGAAAGTGGTTTAATTGAACTGGCAGAGAATTATCAGAATAAGCACGAAGATAAGAGCAAAGAATTAGCAGAGCTTCAGGAAGCTAATGAGCTTCTGAGGCAGCAGCTTGAGAATGAAAACCTGCAGACCCAGTCACTGGCTGGCGAATTAAATGATGCCCGTAATCAATATGAGCAGATGCAGAGGACAGACCGGTTGACAGGACTGCCAAACCGCGAGACTTTGATTGAGTATCTGGATTATGAAAGTGCCAGGTCAGACCGGGAGAAACAGGAATTCGGTTTGATGTTTCTGAAGCTGAATAACATGTCCGGTTTAAGAAATGCTTTTGGGAACAATTTTACAGATTATCTGATTAATAAAGTAGGCTCAAAGCTGCGTTCAATTTTAAGAAGACAAGACCACTTAGGGAGATGGGCGGAAGAGGTGTTTTTGCTCATATTACCCACAACAGGATCAATTGGCATCAGGCAATTGATAGCCAAATTGGATGAAATGCTCAGCCAGACTGAGTTTTTCCGGGATGATAAACGGATTAAGCTGGAGATACTGTTTGGCGGGACAATATATCAGCCGGGCAGCAAAGTGGGTGATTGCCTGCGTCAATGCAATGTGGCAGTTCAGGAAGCGGAACATTCCGGCAGTCCAGCCGTGATCGAGTGATGATGAAAATAATTTTAGTATTTCTGGTTTTAAGCCTTTTCTGTTATTCACAAGCAGTTACTGTGGAGACAGACAGCTTAAGAAATTTCCTATATGGTGCAGCACCTGGGTGTAGTTATGATAACTGGGTGAGTCATATTGCTGAAGGTATAGCCCGAGTTAACTTTAATGTTTATGCTCCCTGGGAAGAGCAGACTGAGGGATTTGGGGCATTTCGGATACCGGATGAGCTGGAATTGCAGCAATGGGGAGCAGTATATGCGGCATTTATAAGCGGAGAGCTGGAAGCGGCGGAAGCTTTGATAGACAGCTTCAGTTTTCCTTATGAAGTAGTGGATTTCACTGACCTGGAAAGTGGCAGGAATTTTAAGATGCTGCGAGAGAATATTGACGAGCAGTATTTTGACAATAATGGCACAGAAGCGGAATATGATGATGAGAGTGGCGCATTTGGCTATGGCTGGGGTTTATATATATATAATCCGGCAGCAGCACAGCCCGTGATCATTTCTACTCCCCATCCTAATGATGACTATATTACCGTGGCAATATCTCTTGATTGCCTGCTGGCATGGGATGCCATGTTCTGGTTTGTCAGCGGGGCTGGCAGGGAGGTGGAATGGACGGAAGTGGGGATTTATAACAACGGTAAATCTATCAGTGATCCCACCCGCAATGATGAACATCCTCAGATAGTAGCCTGCCGTCAGGCTACAGACTATATTCGGGAAAACTTCCGACGGGAATTTTCTGCCCAGATACACAGTTATGACTGGAACAGGCATGGAGATAGAGCAAACTGTCAGGTTTCAGTAGTACAATCAAATCCCAATTTGCCGACCAGAGACCTTTCCGGGCTGCACTATGACTTGATCAATCAAGGTGATTATTTGATGATACCGGCAAATGAATATGGCAATTATTATGATTGCTATATTAATGATTATTATGCGGTGAATTATTCGCTGTATCCCTTTCATTTTGTCTATGATGATACGATGCTGGTGGTGAATGATGAAATAGACCTGCCGGGTGTGGGTGGAGCTTTCCGGGAATTTGCCATAGAAGACTGGAATACCTATGATGTCTATGACCCGTTTTTTCACATGGAGATGGACGAATTGCCCAATGAGTTTTTGCAGAATACCTATCAGTTAGATACTTTTTACGGATTTGATTATGAAAATGATGAATGGAATGCACAAACCCGCTATGACAAAGTTCGAAGCTGGTATAGTCGCTGGGTGACAGACCTGGGTATTATATTGCCGGACGTGATAGCCCTTGATGATGGACAGGAGCCTGTGGCAGTGGACAGTATGTGGTTTGAAGAATTATCAGAGAGTTCTGTGGACATTCACTGGCAGCCTCAGCCCTGTTATGATTTCTTCAGTTATAGATTATATGTGGATACTGCGCCAATCGACCCCGAAGTGTCTCCTTATTATGATAGATTGACCGACCTGGAACTGGCAAGTCCTTTAGCAGAAGAATTGAATGTGGGAGATCTGGAGATCAATACACTCTATTATTTCCAGATAGCCAGTCTTGATTATAATGATAATGTCAGCTATTCGGAGCAGGTTGAGATATATACCTCTCCCGCCGAGATAGGTGAATTGAGTGGAATTGGTATAGATGATTACAGTCAGTTATTCTGGGAAGCAGAGCATCAGTCCGGCAATCAGGGATTTAATGTGTATCGCTGCACTATGCCGTATAGCAATTGGGCATTACATGCCAGCTGGGAAACAGAACCGTCACTGGTAAGTACAAATATCAATGGTCAGGATTTTGAGTATGTAGATGAGCAGGCGGGATCAAATGGCTGGTATAGATATAAACTAAGTGCAGAAAATATTTATGGTACAGAATATTTTTTTGCTGAAGAAGTGGAGACAATTTCCAGTCAAGTCTATAATCTAAAATTTATTAATGGTGAAATACGGGATTCAATTGCTTTTGCCACTAATCAATATGCTACAGATGGCTTAGATGAATATTTTGAGATACTTTCGGGACCATATCTGGGAGAGGACTTATATACTCGCCTCTATCACCCTGAATGGTCTCAAAACTGGTATAAACGTGATATAAAAGCATTTTACAGCATGTCGCAAACCTGGAAAACCTGGGCTATTGAAGTGCGGTCACAATTTGAAGAAGGTGATGCTCTGCAAATTGAGCTGGATGCTGAATTCCCTGATTATACTAATATTTATCTGGAGGATAATTACAGTGGTGACCTGTATAACCTGAATGATGAATTTACCGATGAGGTGATTCTAAGTGGTACGGGCAGTGCTTCGCTGCAGCTTCATGTGGGTTATGTGCAGCCGGATATAGATTTCACCAACCTGCCTGATACCATTTATCAGGCAGGTGATGAAGTAGTTACTCCCTTGCAGTTATTATTTCCCCAGTTAGTAAATACTGCTTCTGTGCTGCTTGATAATGGTGAGCAGCAGATAATGATCATAGACAACCTGACAGATATTCCTGAGGCTATTGTATGGAATGCACCGGAAGATATCACTATTCATGCTGCTGAACTGCGGGTATATTTTGAAAGCCTGACAGGAATTCCTCAAATGTCAGTATCTGATTATGAGATTGGCATAGTGCCTCTGGAATATACTTATGATCTGGCAGCAGGATGGCACAATATTGCCGGTGTATGGCTGGAAGATGAGTATGAAGTGGAAGATGTTTTTGGGGCTGGGGCAGAATTGTATGAATGGACAGGTAGTGAATATTCGCAGGCAGATATGCTACAATTTGGCAAAGGGTACTGGCTTGATCTTCCGGCAGAAAGCAATTTCACTGGTTCAGGTGAGCTTTCTGGCAGCAGCTTCACAATGACGCTGCTACCCGGCTGGAACCTGTTAGCCAATCCACACCCCGCACCTTTGGAAATAGATGGTCTTATTTTTCACTATTTTACCTGGAATTACAGTTTCCGGCAGATGGTGAGCGCCGGCAGTTTATCAAAGCTGGTATATGCCTATAGAGATAGTCTCTTTATGCCTGTGCAGGAAGTGGAGGCAGGGGAATCATTTTATTTATATAATTACCGAGATTCAAGCTTTGCCATCAACGTAGAATTCATTCCATACAGTAATGGCATACCTTTACCCACTGTTGTGCCAGACTGGCAGATAGGAGTTATGCTCAGCCAGTCAGGTGATAATTCTGAAGTTGTGCTGGGAGCAGTGGGAAACAGCAGTGATGATTTTAATGTGTTATATGATTTTCCTGCTTTACCGGCCAAACCGCAGGATCAGGGATGTCAAATATATTTATCAGCTCTGGGTATGAGCTATCCTGTTCCCAGTTTTCATACTCTATTCTCAGAACCTTTTGATGATGAAGGTTTGCGGGAATTTGATTTTATTGCCCGGGGCAATCCGGATAATAATCTGGAACTAAGTTTTCAATTAGCTCAAATCAGTCTGGAGCACTACGCCTGGCTGGAAGTGGATTCTGAGATTTATGATCTTGATCAGGAACAGGAATTCAGCTTTGAACCCGATGAATCCGGGCAGATAAATGGCACTGTCAAAGTAATGTATCCGCGGGTGTGGGATTATGGCAATGTAGATAAAGATGGGGGAGTGGAAGCTTACGATGGCGCAATTGTTCTCCAGTACAGTGTGGGCATTGAACCCATTGCAGCACCTTTGCCCTGGGCAGAGTGGCGCCTGATCACAGCAAATGTGGACGGAAACCAGACAATAGATAGCTATGATGCCGCTCTTATCCTGCAGTATTGCATCAGTATTATTGAAGTATTTCCAGTGGAATCTCGTGAATACCAGATCGCTCCGGCTGGTGATGTCACTATTTGCCAGTCAGGGAATAATCTCAGCTTTTATTCCTGCGGAGAAGTTTACAGTCTTGATCTGGAACTGCCGCCTGTTGTAGCAGACGCAGTTATAAAGGGCGAAAACCTGCTTTGGGCTGATAACCAGCAGGAAAGCTATAAACTGGCTATTGCCTCTGCTGAAGGTATATCAACTGGCAAACAGATCGCGGAACTAAACCTGATGAGACAGATAAAAACCCAGGAAATCCATCTGAAAGTTAATGGCAGATATCTGGAACCTGATCTGCAAAGTGGCGAAGTACCTCAGGTAACAGAACTATACCCTGTTTCACCTAATCCTGTAGTAGTCAGCAGGGAGCGTTCACCTGAATTGCAGGTTAGTTTTGCCGTCTCCGGTAATCAACTGGTGAAGATAGATGTTTATAATATTCGGGGACAGAAAGTAAAGAACTTGACTAATCAGGTATATGATCAAGGTCTGCATAATATCTGCTGGCAGATGGATAATGAAAATGGAAAGCCGGTAAGCAGCGGTGTATATTTTTTAGCCATGGATACAGGGATTTATCGCAACCAGCGGAAATTTATTGTACTTAAGTAGGTGCAAATGTCCCGGATATTAGTTATTTTTTTGCTGTTTAGTGTGATTTTTCTCTGTGCTGATGAATTATCCGATAAACAGCAGGAATTGGAAAAGCTGAACCGTGAATTGCAGGATATGGAAACTCTCATTGAGCAGAATCAGGCTCAGAAAGCAGCTAAAGAAGCTCAAACCCTCGAAATGCTGGCAAAAAAAAAGAAACTGGAAGATAATATCTGTGAACTGGAAACTAATCAGTGTAAAGCTCAGGAAGAATGGGATAAAACCCGCGAAAGATTGAAAAATACTACTATGAACCTGAATTCTAAAAAACAGACTGAGCAGGAATTGTATAATTCTGCCCATGAACTGGGTAACGCTTTGGTAATCTCCCATTATATGAATGATGTTTATCTGGCTGCTGATGCCTGGATACTGGCAACTACCCTGGAAGCTGCCGGAGAGGAATTGACTGAAGTGAATGCAGATATCAGCAGTCTGGAATGCAGCAGACAGGTTCTGGAAAATAAAGAAAAGAAAGACGAGAAATATTTTAAAGACGTGCAATGGACCAAAATAGTCTCTAAAAAAAAGAAAAGCAGCTACCAGAAAGAACTGGTGATCCTGGAGAGAGAGGTTAGTTCTCTGGATGAGGAATACCGGCAGGCAGTTACACGTAAAAAGGAACTCGAAGATGCTCAGTCTGCCATGAATGATCTCATAACCAGACTGCAGAATAAAACTTCCTATCGACCGGTTTATTCCTATAAATTTACTTATGATAAATTGATCTGGCCCGTGCAGGGTGAGATAATCCGCAGCTTTGGAGATTATGAGTTAGAAAATAAACGCCTTACTTTGCACAATGACGGTATAGATGTAGCGGTGAAAATAGGTACTGAAGTTAAAAGTGTTGATAAGGGCGTAGTTGTTTATGCCGGTAGAAGCGGGGGGAGTGGCAGAGTGGTGATTATCGATCACCAGAATGGATTCTATACGGTTTACAGTCACAACGAACATCTACTGGTTTCGCTGGGTGATACTGTTAAAAGAGGGACTGTCCTGGCAGAATCCGGGCAGTCAGGTCTGGTGGATGAACCCTGCCTGCATTTTGAAATACGTAAAGATGGCAGAGCAGTTAATCCCCTGGAATATCTGGAATTTTAAGTCAGTAAGGAGTAATTTATGAGAAGATTAATTTTTATTGGATTAGTATTATGTTTTGCGCTGATGCAGGCAGATTGGAGCGAAAACCCCGAATTTAATAATCAAATATCAAGTCTGGCAGGAGATCAGACAATTCCTAAAATTGCTCAAAATCCGGATGGCAGTTGCTATATCGGCTGGTGGAGTAATGCCACAGGCAATTATAATATGCGGTTGCAATATATAGACGCAGATGGTAACATTGTCTGGGACGAAAATGGTATTCTGGTGAGTGATAATACCCAGATGAGCTGGCTTACGGACTGGGATATGACAATAGACCATGATGGGAATGCGATCATGGCATTTAACGACATCCGCGAAGGTGAGGAACAGCTTGATATCTTTGGTTATAAGATTACACCTGAAGGTGAATTTGCCTGGGGAGCGGACGGTATTAATCTCTCTAATGGAGGTTTTAATGCAGCACCAAAGGTTACCGTTACTGCAAATAATAATTGTATTTTTGCCTGGGCAGATGATACTTCTGTAATTGCCAGAAGTATTTCGCCGGCAGGTTCCCAAAACTGGGAAATTCCTATTACGATCTCTGAACCCGAGACCTGCTCCTGGCCCCAGCTTATGGCTGCCGATAATGATGGCAACCCTGATAATTTCCTGATGAAATATTTTGTGGATTCAGGTCCCTACTGGGCTCCCGACCGTTTTGTCTATATTCAGAAATATAATTTTAACGGAAACCCGGTCTGGGATTCTCCCGCTGTAGTCACAAACGCTTCCGGCATTTCTGCCTGGAATCAAATTTTCTCCTGGGCTCCTGATGGCTCAGGAGGAGCAGTAATCGCCTGGCATGATGACCGTAATAGTGAAAATATCAGCCGCGCTTATGTCCAGCATATTTTCTCCGATGGAACTGCTTTGTTTGAGGACGGTATTCAGGTAGGTGATCATGGCGCAAATAACCAGTATTACCCCCAAACTATCTATCAGCCTCTAGACGAAAATATCTATGTATACTGGGAAGAAACTGATGCTAATCAGAATAATTCCGGTATCTTTGGGCAAAAGATCAATTCGGATGGAGAACTGCTTTATAATAGTTCCGGAGTAAACATTTCTCCTATTCAGCCTAATGGGGGTACTATTATTGCCCTCAGACCTTTTGGAGATGATGTTGTGGTTTCTTATTCTACTTATCCCTGGGGCAATTTTAATAATGAACGGATACTGGCGCAAAGAGTTGATCCCGAAGGTGAAAACGTCTGGGACGAGGTATTGATAGTTTCTGATATGCAGACTACCAAGATGCACACTGATACCGCTGATATCATCTATCAGGATAATGGCTTTGTCCCCGATGATGGCTTTATCATTGCCTGGGGTAGTGGCACAAATGGTATTTATGCCCAGAGATATAATGAAGATGGCTCAATCGGAACACAGGGACCTGTCCTGCCTGCCCCCGTCAACTTAACAGCTGAAGCAGAATTGTATACAATTTTTCTGCATTGGGAAATGCCTGATGACCGCTTTTTAACCGGTTTTGAGCTCTATAGAAACAATGAACTGCTGGCTGAGATCAATGATGCCGGTACACGCGAATTCGGTGACTATGTCTGGGAATATATCACTTATGAATATTATCTTAAAGCAGTTTATGAAGAAGGTATTTCCGGTCCATCCAATTCTGTGGTTGTTGAGATCATTGAATTTCCCTTCCCTCCTTACAATCTGACGGTTAATCCTGTGGATGCACTTATGGAATGGGAATTACCCGCTTCACCTGGACGTGATCTCACAGGCTTCAATGTCTATCTGGATGATCTGCAAATCCCCCTGGATTATACTACTGAGCTGTTTTACCAACTGAATAACCTGATTGCGGGAAATTCTTATACTGCTGCTGTAAGTGCCGTTTATACAAATGCAGAATCTGAATTGATCTCCTCTGATTTCACCTATGAACCTGTTAGCACTAACCAGGATGCTATTTCTGACATCTATACCAGGGCAGCAAATTATCCTAATCCTTTCAATCCGGAAACCACTATTGCTTTCAATCTGCCTCAATCTGCCCAGGTGCAATTGAATATCTATAATGTCAAAGGACAATTTATAGAAACTCTGGTAAATGCCCAATTAGCTGCCGGAAACCATCAGATGACCTGGAATGCAACCTCACAGCCCAGCGGTATCTACTACTTCTCTCTGAAAACAGAAGGTAGAATTATCAACCATAGAATGGTATTATTAAAATAGTCCATAGTGTCCATAATGTCTATTTTGTCCATAATGTCCATAAGATTCCACCAAGGGAAAAACTAACTTAGATTTCTGCCTTGATGAGGAAATACAGCCCTATCACCAAAAAAAAAGCATGTGGCATCCAGGCTGATGCCAGTGGTGCGATCACACCACTATGCCCCAGACTCTGCGCCAGCCGCAGAAGCGAGAGATAAAAGAAGCAGACAAATAAGCCAATGGCAAAGATAAGCCCCCTGCCGCGGCTGCGCACAGACGCACTGGCAAGCGGGATGCAGAATAGCAGAATTATCAGATTAGAGATGGGAAAAGATACTTTATAATAGAGGTCAGTAAGCTCATTATGATACTTTTCTCCTACCTTTTGCAGCCGTTTTATATAACTCTTCAGCTCAAAAAAGTTCATGGACATCGGTGATCTGGAGCTGCGAATGAAATCATTAGGAGTCACGTCCACAAAACTGAGAACTGTTCGCGGATAATAACTGGTGGAATCCGGCATCCCATTCTTAAATGTGCGGATATAGCAATTTTCAAATACCCACTCATTATTTTCCCAGGTCGCCCGGTCTGCTATGATCTTAGAGTGCATTTCCCCTGTTTCAGGATCAAAATTTGAGATGTCTATGGTCTTTAAATTGTTCCTGTAACCATCAAAAAAACCTATATAATACATGTTGTTATCAGTACCCTGATAATGGATATTTGATAACATCTTTTTATCTTCCAGCTTCTGATTTTTAATCAAAACGGTATATACATATTCCCGCTTTGCCTCCGCCCAGGGCAAAACAAATTCACCCAGTAATAAAACTGCCACACCGATGACTGCACCAATCACAAAAAGAGGTCTCACCATGCGGACAATTGATATTCCCGCTGATCGTATTGCTATTGACTCGCTGTATTTTGATAAGGCATCCATCAAAAAAAGTCCTGATAGCAGTACTACTACTGGTGATGTGAGTATAACCAGATATGGCAGCCTCAAGGCAAAATATATTGCCATCAAATCCCAGGTGGCACCCCGTCTGAGCAGTCTGGGAAGATTATCAAAGAAATCTACTACCAGGAATATCACTGTAAATGACAGCAGGATCATTATATAAAATCTCAGATATTCACGGGTCAAATAGCGGTCAAGCAGACGCATTTTTCTTCCTCTTAAATTTCCCCAGCAGTTTATGCCACAATAAATTCAGATCATATACCTTCATTTCCCGTACCGAGATTATAATCAGATATATTCCTATTACTCCCAGAATTATATTAGATATCCACATGGAAAGCCAGGGTGCTACTATTCCTTTATCAGCCAGCTCTTCTCCGCCGGTAAGTGCACCATAATAGATCATAAATACAAATGAAGATACTGTGAATGCCATCCCCACTCCATTAGACCTGGTCATCATACCCACTGGCGCTCCGATTAATACAAAGATCAGGCAGGCAAATGCTAAAGCATATTTCTTATGGATCTCCACTTCATATATTCTTACTTTTTTCTGATAATTTTCCAGTTTCTCATTCTTGATGCGCCGTGAGTTTTGCAGTCGGTTCAGCTTATTATTCTCATCATCTGCCAGAATTTCCTGTCTCTCCAGACTGCTGATTTCCAGACTGATACTGTCTATCTGGCTGCCCACTTCCAATATTTTGCCCTCATGCTCGCTGATTATGCCCTGCATGGCTTTCACGTTCAATTCCCGATCACCACGATAATCAGATTCCACGTCTTTCATCTGATAACCAAGATCCGGCATATTCATCACCAGCTTCTTAAAACTGCGGATATTATAAATATCGCGGTCCTTGGCATCACGCTCGTGCATCTGTCCGTTATACAACGTGGCTGTCATGCTGTTGCCGCCATTTGATAGCTCTATTGTGCCGTGAGCAGCATTTATGGTTGCCGGAAATTTGGAAGTTTCCCGGTTATAGATCATTATACCATATAATTCATCATCAATGCGCTCGCGGACATAAATCGTCACATTCTTGGCTTCATTAAAAACACCGGATTTTATTGCAGTGGCTGGTCGCCGGTAATTCACCTGGATCATCTTATTTTTCAGCAGATGATTGCTGTCCGGCAGGATATGATCATTAAAATAAAGCATAAATATGGAGAGTAATAAAGCCGCGATCACTGTTGGCTTCATGAGATTAAATATGTTTATTCCGCAGGATTTAAAGGCTACCAGTTCATTATCTGTTGATAACCTGCCAAACGACATGATAGTTGCCAATAGCACTGCCATCGGGATTGTCAGTGCCAGCATAAAGGGCAGACTTAACCCGAATATCTGCACTACTGTGAAAAATCCTAGCTGCTTCTCAATGATCACTTTCAGCAGATCAAGCAGCCTGTCCAGCACCATCACAAAGGTCACTACTACCAGTGACGAGATAAAGGGCTTAAAATTCTCCCGCAAGATATAACGTTCAAGTATCTTCATCTATTTCAGCATTTCCTCAAATTCTTTTTCATCTATGATCTGCACACTCCCCAGCTTTTCTGCCTTGCCCAGCTTGCTGCCAGGTTTTTCTCCTGCCAGCAGATAATCAAGGTTTTTACTCACAGCCGAGATCACTTTCCCGCCTTCACTCTCTATTTTCTCCTTGATTTCTTCCCGTGTATAACCCGTCAGACTGCCAGTCACCAGAAAGGTTTTACCAGCTAAACGGTCGCCTGATACCGCTTTGACAGATTTTAAGTTTACGCCAGCCTTCTTCAGGGCTGCGATCATTTCCTGATTTGTACTATTAGCAAAAAAATCCACTACTGATTGACCTATCTTTTCTCCTATCTCTTCTATTTCCACCAGTTCTTCCAGTTTTGCTTCCCTCAGCCTGTCGATATCTTCAAAGTGCTCTGCCAGTATTTTGGCAATTTTATCACCCACATACCGTATGCCAAAGCCAAACAGGACCTTACTGAATTTCTGCTGCTTCGATTGCTCGATTGAGCGTCGCAGATTCGCCACTGATTTCGCTGCCTGACGCTCCAAAGCCAGCACTTTATCATAATCCAGCTCATAAATATCTTCTATCCTGCTGATCAAGCCCTGATCTATAAATTGCTGTATCAGCGTTTCTCCCAGTCCATCAATATCTACCGCTGCCCGACTGGCAAAATGGGTTAATCTCCGGTGCACCTGTGCCGGGCAATCTATATTATTACAGTAATAAATACTGCCATCTGCTGCCCGATGCAGCTCTGTACCGCACACCGGGCACTTAGCAGGAAATACTACCTTTTTCGCGTCTTCTGGTCGTTTATTAATATCTACTCCGGTTATCTTAGGAATTATCTCACCCGATTTTATCACTTTCACTGTATCACCCAGATGTATGTCCAGGCGCTCCAGCTCATCAGCATTATGCAAAGTTGCATGCGTTACAGTAGTTCCTGCCAGATGGACGGCTTTCAATACTGCCCGGGGAGTAACTGCTCCCGTTCTGCCCACCTGAAAGTCCACTGCTTCTAAAATAGTCTCCTTTTCCTCGGCTTTAAATTTATAAGCTATTGCCCACTTGGGACTTTTTGCAGTATTGCCCAGTTCCTGCTGTAAACCAAAATCATTGACTTTCAGCACGATCCCATCTATCTCAAAAGGCAGATCATAACGTGCTGTATCCCAGAATTCACAATAACTGCTGATCTCCGCCATACTCTCTGCCACTTTGCTGCTCGTATTCACACAAAATCCCTGCTCTGCCAGAAATACCAGCAGTTCCGATTGGCTCTTCACTTCAGATACATCAAATAGACCCACAGAATACATATAGCCTTTCAATTTACGTTTTGCCACTATATCTATGTCTTTCAGCTTGATAGTACCTGCTGCTGCATTACGCGGATTGGCAAAAAGATTCTCTCCCGCTTCTTCCCGCTCAGCATTAAGCCGGGCAAATTCCGCCAGCGGAAAATATATCTCACCTCTTACTTCTATTTCGCCTTGATATTTTATTTCTGCAGGTATATCACTGATTGTTCGCACATTCGCCGTCACATCTTCACCGGCATAGCCATCACCACGCGTAGTAGCATATTGCAGCCTGCCACCTTTATAATACAGGTTAATGCTGAAACCATCCAGCTTATGCTCCAGCACCACTTGCGGAAAACTGCCTGTATCAAGGGCTATTTTCCCCAAAAAACTCTGCACTTCTTCCAGTGAATAGGCATTATCCAGACTATACATCCGCTGTTTATGTTCTATCACTTTCCGCTCACCCGTAATATCGCTACTCACTTTTACCGTAGGAGAGGCAGATTCTTTATACTGAGGATAGGCAGCTTCCAGTTTCTCCAGTTCCTTCACCATCTGATCATAGTCATAATCACTGATCTCCGGTTCGGTCTGCTGGTAATAAAGCCGGTTATGACGCTTTATCTCTGCCCGTAAATGCCTGATCTTTTCTGCTATCCGGCTCTCCTCTTCCAGAATCCCAAAAATATCATCCTGCATAACATACCTCCAACAAAATTATATTTTCCCTCACCAAATAATGTCAATCTAAAAATCGATTCTCGACTCACTGTCCACGACTCACAGAATTATCTTATCACCAATTCTCCCCGCCCCGAGTCCCACGTCCCGAGTTCCTCCATTCACTTCTTTTCCCATTCACGCTTAAAGTATTACATTACATTCTAATTTTCAATTTTCAATTTTCAATTTATATTCCCCCGTCCACTATGTCCACAATTTAGAACTTTTACTGTAACGACAACCATTGCGGAGGTTTTTCAACCATCCGCAAGGTCTTACCTACGCCATATTACTACATTCCTCTGCGTTCTCTTCGTTCTCTGTTCTCTTGTACCTCTGTGGTAAAAAATCTTACATTACATTCTTTCGCTTGCGTTTTTCGCGGTTAATAGTCTTACATTTTCTTCTCCCCCAAGTCCCAAGTTCCGAGTCCCGAGTCCCGAGTCCCGAGTCCCGAGTCCCTCCATTCACCTCTTTTCCCATTCACGCTTAAAGTACTACATTACATTCTAATTTTCAATTTTCAATTTTCAATTTTCCATTTTCAATTTATATTCCCCCATTCACTGTTTACCACTAAAACTTTTATCTAAACATAGCATTTTCTAAATCACACTACTTTATATTCCGTAACACCTATTCTGAGCTATATTGCTGTATTTAGTTACACTTTACTAAGTATAAAACAACAATAAAACAGACTTTTTATCCTTCACAAGATATCATGTGATGGCGCAATTTTGAATCAGGTTAATTAAGGTCTTTAATTTATCATAGTAGTGAATAAGTTTTTGCTAAAAAAGAGGTTTATTATGAAAACGATGCAAGACCCATACTCATTTCCCCAAAAAGAACAGTCTCTTTCTGGTCTTCAAAGTGATTCTCCTCCCATCCCCTTTTCTCCTCTTACATTACATTCTAATTTTCCATTTTCCATTTTCAATTTATATTCCCCCATTCACCAATCACCTCTTTTCCCATTCACGATTAATTTTCCATTTTCCATTTTCAATTTTCCATTTTCAATTCCCCCCTCCCGGCTGTTATATTTAGAAATATGTAAGGAAATGTAAGGAAATGTAAGGAAAATGTAAGGTCATAAACCCAAGCAATACTGTTAATTACAACCAAAACTTACATTTTTGCCCATTTTCAAAAATATATACCCCATATTTTACTTTTTAATAAAAAACAGCTCTCTTAAATTTCTTTAATCGCCTTAACAGGTTACAGTTACTCATATTCAATGCCTACTATTAAATTCTGCACTCTTGTCATCCCCGTAGTTTTACGCGAAGAATGGAGGTTAAAATAATCCTACATTACTCAGCCAAATCAAGAATTGTCCATCATCTCGTCCATATTGTCCATAAAGTCCATAAAATCCATAATCCTGATTGCTCTCCCCACCCTATCTTGTTTATATTTCTACAAATAAATATCATCCACGATAAAACACACACATTATCTGTGTTAAATCAGTCTAATACGTCCAATTAGTGTTCTATATTCTTCTTCATTTCACCACTGTCAATTTACCCTGCTCCAGATATTCGCCATCTTTGGAAAGCCGCAGGAAATATACTCCACTACTAACCGTTTGTCCCGCTTCATCACGCAAATCCCAG
>JAIPGP010000030.1 GCA_021735645.1 Candidatus Cloacimonadota bacterium | reverse complement strand
AAGATGGTATGGTGAGGATGGAAGTTTATAATGTGAAGGGCCAGAAGATAAGAACACTGGTTAATGAAAATATGCCAGCCGGAACATATCAGGCTATCTGGAATGGTACTGATGATCACAACCGCAAGGTTGCCTCAGGTATCTATTTCTATAAGATGATTTCAGGCAAATACACTTCTACAAAGAAGATGATCCTGATGAAATAAGAGTTAAATAAACAAAGCCCCTGCTTAGGCGGGGGCTTTTTTATTAGGTAACTCAAGTTTCGCAGATGTATAAACCAGCAGAATAATGACATTTCTGCATATCAAAGTCTGAATATTATTCAACTAATCTGTTTCTTCTATTCAATTTAGATGAATTTTACCATTTGTAATAATTGGGCAACATTTTGGGTTAATCTCTATTTAACCCATATTATGCACACACACAATGGGTTTAAAGTTTTTACAGATTATCTTTTTTTCCTCGTAGAGGATAACTATTTGTAGAAATCATGCCCCCCCCCTCACTCTTTCAACTGCAAGCCGTTAAAAGAGGGAGGGGGGACAGTGAAGGGTTGGAATTACTACAAATAAATAAGCACTACGTGCTAAAAGAAAATAAACCAGCTAAGTCAGTCGCAGAAAAATCGGGATGAGCAACTTTGTCAGGCTAATTATTCTGACTTTTCATTATATTTCGACTAACTTTTCAAATATTGTAAATCCCAGACCATGATGGTCTGCATACAATGCCGTACCTGCGTAAATTTTACTTTTCGTTTAGATCGTGTTCTGCTTTAGCGAGATTCTGGCGATATTCCTGATTATCAGGTTGAATTTTCACAGCGGTCTGGAAAAATGGAAATGAGCTTTTAAGATCACCCATCATAGCATAACAAAACCCGGCATTATTATAGATTCGGGCCATAATGGGATTTTCCTGCAACTGGTCATCATAGGGTTTTTGATAATATTGACTGGCAATTTGCTGATCAAATCCCTTTTCCAGAAAAGAGTCTATACTTTTAACCAGTTCTTCATCCATTTTGTAGGTAACTTTTTCGGTTCTCAAGGTAGAGAGGTAATCATTTTGCAGATCAGGTTTATGCTCAAATGCCTGGCGGTAATACTGCAAAGCTGTCTGCCACTCGCTGCTGGTGAAATACAATCCTGCCAGACGAACGTAACTATTGAAGGGGTCGGGTGAAAACTCTATTTCTTTTTCTAAAGCCGAAATTGTGTTTTCCTTATCGCGTTGGGACTCATAGATAGATGCCAGGTTATAATAAATCTCCCAGGGTTTATCAGGATTATCCTTTAAAAGAGTGTTATAAATCTGCAAAGCCTGGGCAGACCTGCCCAATTGATGCAGTGAAATAGCCTTGCCAATCTGGGAAGACTGCATTTCCGGCAAAATTCCCAAAGCATGAGAATAAGCTGCTAAAGCATTCGTAAAATCCCTCTGCCGCAAGAGCTCATCTCCTCGCAATTTAAATTCCGTTGCTTCCACAAGTTTGCCCTGAGAAGAAATATTTTTCAGCCACTGAGGTTCAATACTCCAGATAATGGCAAATATTATAAGTATTCCCCAGATAGCCAACAAGCCAAGACGTAGTTTAGCGTGAATATTGTTTTTCATAATTTTTCCTCTGATCAGTTGTTATGAATAATAAAGAGAATATCTTTACCATCGGAACTAAGTTGATTATAAATACGGCAGGCTTGCCGGTTAGGGTAAACCAGGATTTGCAGGGGTTTACGAGTTACCGGGTTATAGACAAAGTGCGTATTGCCATCGTAGAACCCCTTACCTCCCTGCCCGATACTGCCCGAGCCTATCAGGAGAATATCATCCGTCATACCATATATCCGATTGATCTTATCTTTTTTATTAAAATATATTTTTTTATCAACCAGCTGCACGGTTCCATTTCTTTTGATCATCAAATCAAAATATGGCAATGGAATTCCACGCCATTCAAGTAATCCTGGTCTTTTTTGAATTATTACATTCTGATCATTTTTCTTTATCGTGATACCAGCTGTTATGATCAATCCAGCAATTATAGAAATAACTAACCATCGAGAAATCTTAAACTGAAGCAGGTAAACAGATGTGATCACAATTAAAAAGATACCCCAGGTCCAGTAAAGTCCATTTACTATATACCGTGTTTCTGTTAATATTGAGCTTATTGATAAAAAAAAGAAAGAATAAATAAGAAGAATTAGCAGTATCGAATAAGGATTTTTAAAATTATCTTCCGGCTTTTTATGGATCAATCTAAACTTGTATTCACTCAGCTTCTCACTTTCAGCTGCCACAATCACGATCATTCCCACCAGCACACCCCAGAGGTCTTTACCTATATCGCAAATATCAAACACTCTTCCGCTGATAAATATCTGGGCAGTTTCATCAAATACGGAGATCAATTGCCCCATCAGCACTGTTGTCCACAAATATCTGATTATGCTATTACCCTTTTCTTTATGATAAAGCCACGATACCCAGGCAAAGATTCCATAAGCAAAATAATGCCAGTTATGCTGCAGCTCATAAAAATCATGATTAAAATAATAATCCGTAAAGCTCTGCCCTATTCCCATCAAAGTAATAACACCGGCAAATATCAGGAACGCTCTCAATTTTATGCGTCGCCAGTTATAGATGGCAATTATCACAAAAAACAAGATAAGTGCAAGCATTACATAAGGTATCCGCAAACCAGAAAGAGAAAGGGACCATTGACTTAGCCTGCCAATTGCCTGCTGCAAGTAATTTCTGACCAGCAGGAAAGGAGTAGCAACCAGGAGAAACTGGTACAAGAGTAAATTAACCCGGGCAAAATTCACTCGTGACTTCAACTTAATTTTTCTATTTTCTTTTTTCATAGATTACTTTGTAGAAAAATTATCAGTTCTCAGTCAATCTTTTTTATCCTTATGCCCCCCATTCTTTTTTAGAACTGACTAATTATATCCAGCTAAGACCTTTCGTCAAATTTACATACGCTTATAGAGGAAACCAGCAGTTTCCATTTTATCCTCTTCGTCGGCCATGAAATAAATTTATAAAAAAAAACCTCTCATTGTTCCCAATATCACCTCCTGAGACGACATAATATTATAGTAATAATAAAAATTGCGACTTTTTTTTAGAGAAGGAAGGGACAGTTTTCGCCGGCAGAAAGCTGTCCCGATTTTATTTTTCTCTGCGAAATTTATAATCCGTTATCAGGTTAATAAGAAAAGTCTTGACTTTAGAAAGGCATAAAAATCTGGTAAATAACTGGAGTAGAAAAACTATGATACAAGAGATATTAATTAATGCTCATTCTTATGAGAAGCGGATAGCCATACTGGAAGATGGCAAACTGGTGGAGTTGTATTCGGAGAGCGCTGAGAATCAGGAAGTTGCCGGAAACATCTACAAGGGAACAATCAAAAGCGTGCTGCCTGGTATGGGAGCCGCATTTGTAGATATTGGATTAAAACGCACGGCTTTTTTACATTATTCTGAGCTGGATGCAGATTTCTTAAATGAAAAGCAGAAGAAAATCCGTAAAAAAAATGATTCTTCAACAATTGATAAAATTTTTTCTGTCGGTGATGAAGTAGTAGTTCAGATCAAAAAACCACCGCTTAATAAAAAAGGGGCAAGTTTGACCTGCCGTTTGACCATTCCCGGTAAATTCCTCGTGTTTATGCCTTTCAAAGAAAAAGTGGCAATTTCGCGTAAGATTACCAGCGGTTCCCAAAAACACAAATTCAATGACATCCTGAAACGCATCAAAGACCCCGAAGTGGGCATCATCGTCCGTACTGACACTGAGAATTCTACTGAAGAGGATTTTGCCATGGAATATAAAACACTGGAAACAGTGTGGAAGCAGGTTAAGAAAGGTCGGGATTTCTTAAAGGGACCGCAATGTCTGTTTAATCAGAATGAATTGATTTTTATGCTGACACGTGATCTTTTCAATTCTAATGTAGAGCGACTGATAGTTGATAACAAAGAGTATAGAGATAAAATAGTAACTCAGTTAAAAAGCATAGCTCCTGAATTGATACCCAAAGTGGAATTATTCAAGGAAAGCACTCCATTATTTGATGTTTTTGGCATTGAGAAGGATATACATCGAATATCCAATTCCCGCATACCGTTGGCGAGCGGCGGAAATCTGAGGATAGAGCGTACCGAAGCAATGGTTTCAATTGACGTAAATACGGGTTCTTTTACCGGTGTAAAGCATTATAATGAGACAATACTGCGAACAAATATGGAAGCAGCATTTGAAGTCTCACGTCAGGTGCGGCTGCGTGATTTGAGCGGTATCATGGTAGTGGACTTCATAGATATGACTACCCAGGCACATCGGGATAAAGTATTTAAAGAACTGAAACTTTATATGAAGCGTGACCGTGCCCGTAATAAAGTATATCCTTTCAGTCCTTTGGGACTGATCGAAATCTCACGCAAGCGACGACGTCCGGAAGTGATCATGAGCTTTTCTGAGGTCTGTCCACATTGCAATGGCACAGGCAGACTGCTGGCAAAAGATTCTGTGGCAGTGAAAATATATAGATGGCTGCAAAGAAGTGAATTTTTTATCAGCAAAGAACCCTTACTGATCAGGGTTCATCCTAATGTAAATCATTTTCTGGAATCTCATCCCGAGTTTCTCCAGGACTTCGCGAAACGAATAGAGATATTAGAAGACCCGGAAATAGAGCATCATCAATTTAAAGTTTTATTGGAACGAAGTGGCAAAGATGTCACTGAAGAATATAAGTCTTGACATAATCAGGCAGAGCAAAAATTTTGTAGTTTCGGTAATGATGTAGTGTAAGTTTTAAGGAGATATATTATGTACGCGATAGTAGAGTTTAAAGGAAGTCAGTACAAAGTAGAGAAAGATCAGGTACTGAAAGTGGCATATCTGGGTGAGGAAATAGAGCCAGGCACGGAAGTGGAAATAGAGCGTGTACTGATGTTCAAGGATGCAGATGACATCAAGATAGGTCATCCCACTCTGGAAAACGCCAAGGTATTATGTGAAGTAATTAGTCATGGTAAAGAGAAGAAAATTATTGTATTCAAGAAGAAACGTCGTAAGACATATGAAAAGAAACAGGGACACCGTCAGAATTTTACCATGATCAAAGTAAAAGAAATAATTAATTAGGGGGCAACATGGCACATAAAAAGGGAGTCGGCTCAAGTAAGAACGGCAGAGATAGTAATGCCCAATATCTGGGAGTGAAGAAATATGGTGGCGAATTTGTGAGAGCAGGAAACATCTTAGTAAGACAGCGGGGCACCAGAATTCATAATGGTGACAATGTAGGGTTGGGCAATGATTTCACCTTATTCAGCTTAGTAGATGGTCACGTACATTATCAGACGAAGAAAGCCAACAAGAAATTCGTGAGTGTGATACCAAAAGAGAATTAAGAATAATTTATGATATTAAAAAGGCAGCTTCTGTAAGCTGCCTTTTTCTTTATGTACTATATCGGAATAGATGTAAAATGCCAGTTACTTATAAACCTTGACATTAGTAGTGGCTTAGCAGAATTGCCAAATGGAAATAATTAATATACGGGTATTATTTGTCATAGACTCGATGCCATGTCATCGCTTTTTGAAGGAAGCGCAAGCGCTTTCCGGCAAGGGTGTAGAGCTTTATATGAGCTATCGTGAGCGGGGTGCAGTTATAGCCAGAAATGCTGATTTATCATTATTTCGGGCAGTACTGCAACTGGGAAAACGCGAATTGTTTGCGGGAAGGAAAATCGCCAGATTTGCCAGGGTACACAAGATAGAGATAATTCATTATCATAATTATCCTGACCGGCTTTGTTATCAGATAATGCACAGCGGGATCAAGTTGCCGATTATTTTTGACCAGCATGACCTGATGAGTCTGCAACGTGTTAAATTCAGCCGCAAAAAGAAATACTGGGAGCAATACTGTCTTGAGCAGGCTAACGGTTTAATATTCGTAACAGATTTTTATCAGCGTAAATCTTTTGAGTTGTATCAGCTTTCGGCTCCCTTCCTTATCCTGCCAAACATGGTATCCGGGGAAATAAGCCGAAATCTGCCAGAAATTCAGGAAAAACTTTCTGATCAGGATGGCAGACTGCATCTGGTGTGGGCAGGTTTGATCACCCGTCAGCCAGAGCATCACCGTTATATGTTGAAAACCTTTCAGATGCTATCTGACAGTGGATTCTCTATTCATGTATATCCCACCCGCAGCAAAGAATATCCGCATTATTCAGCTATTCCACATCTGCATATTCACAAGCAGCTCAGCTACAGCGAAATGATGAAAACCATCGGCATTTATGATGCCGGATTAGCCTTCTTTAATCCCTGGATGCCTGATGAAGTGAAATCCAATCTGGTAAAGCACGCATTTCCGAATAAAATAAATGATTATATCTTTGCCGGAGTTCCTCCCATCACACTCAGCAGTTATCAGCCCATGGCAGATTATCTGACGAAATATGAGACAGGACTGATTTTCGATAACGTGGAAGAAATAACACCGGATAACGTCCAAAAGCATCTCAAAAGCTGTCAGCTAAATATCAAGGCTAATCGCACCCGAATACTTGCTGATATTGAGCAGCAGTTAGATAAAGTGATAGAGCTTTATAAGATACTCAGGGGAAAGTAAAATGAGATTGCACAAAGTGAGCGGTTTTGTACCCTGCCAGAATTCAGAAGCAGTGATCAGGGAATGTCTGGAATCATTGAAATGGTGTGATGAAGTATTAGTAGTGGATGGCTTTTCCACAGATAGAACCCTGGAAATAGTGCAGGAATTTGATAATACCAGAATTATCCAGCATGAATATATCAATAGCGTAGAACAAAAAATCTGGGCATTGCCACAGGCAAAGTATGACTGGATATTTCAGCTTGATTCTGATGAACGGTGTACTCCCAAGCTGCAGCAGAAAATCGAAAAAATGCTTAACCAGGAAACCATTCCCGGCTACAGTTACAAATTCCGCATGAAGACCTTATTATTTGGCAAACTGCTAAAGCATGATGTCTATACGGGTTACCGTACTAAAAGGTTTTACCGCAGGGAAATATGTAAAACTTTTACGAAAAGCAGGGTACACGGTAGGCTGGTACCTCCTGAGCCTTCAATTTTCATCAGTGACGTATATGTTCTTCATGATCCGATCCGGGATTTCAGTCAGAACTGGCGAAAGATGATCCGCTATGCAGAATGGGCATCCCGGGACTTATTTGAAAATAATGTGAAAGTACACTGGTGGAACCTGCTTTTGCAGCCAGCAATAAAATTTTGGAGATTTTATTTATTGAATGGTGGCTTTCGGGATGGTCTTGCCGGGATAATTATCTGCCTGTTCAGTGGATTAGCTGTTTTTATGAAATATGCCAAACTCTGGGAACTTTATCAGAAAAATGACCAGTCAGCCTCCTGCTAAAATTATCGCTGTCCAGCTCATGGCAATTGGCGATGTGCTTATGTGTACTCCGGCTTTGCGGGAATTGCGCAAAAACTATCCTCAAGCTGAGATATCATTTCTGGTGAGTGATTATGCTCTGGCAGCCTTGAAATATAATCCCAATGTTGATAAATTGATCGTGTTTCCCCGCAAATTGGGCTACTGGAGCTATTTGAAATTTCTCATTTCACTGCGGCAATACAAATACGATCTGCTGATAGATTTTCAAAACAATCCAGCCAGTTATACGATGAGCCTGGTGCTGCGCAGCTCCCGTAAAATCAGTTTTGCCGGGAAAAGACGTAATTTTGGATATAGTGATCTGGTAAAGCCCCCCCCGGTAGAGATTTATGCTGCCATCGCTAAATTGAAATTATTAACTCCTCTGGGTATTTCTCAGAATGAAGATCATTTACCGGAAATGCCTTTCAGCCAAGCTGATTTAAATGATGCCAAAGCTACTCTGCTCCATCTGAATTACAGCTCTGATAAACCAATAATTACCCTTTCTCCGGTTACTAAAAGAAAATACAAAATGTGGAGCCCGGCAAATTATGCCAGATTATGTGACCTTTTGATCAGCAGATACAATGCTCAAATCGTCTTCACCTGGGGACCCGGTGAAAAAGATGTCATTGAAGAGATTATAAACCTGATGCAGGAAACTGCTCCCAAGATCGACTATGAAATTAAAGGACTATTGCACCTGACTGCTCTTTTCAGTCTGGCAGACCTGCACATTGGCAATGATAATGGACCACGTCATTTTGCAATTAGTTGCGGAGCGCCAACAATCTGCATTTTTGGGCATGTCAGAGAATCTCACTGGACGCCGCCGGACAGCAAAATCCACCTGATAGTAAGCCCTCATGACAGAAGTGCAAAGCCGGAAATCCCGCGCATAAATTCCATAAAATTTGAGGAAGTAATAGCTGCTTGTGACCAACTGCTCCTATAGGACTTATAGGACCTATAAAACCTGTATCCTGCTTACCCCCACTGCCGATATCTCAGCCATCTCCTAAAAGAGTAAAAAAAATAATTATCCTTGACTGAAAAAGGGTAGATAATTCTTATGGTTAGTTAGTAAAAAAGTAATAAAAAGAAGCACCTGCTTCTACCTTACGGTTTCCGGCGGGAATACTTGTTAAGGTCAAAAATAAATTAGTCGAGAATATTAGCAAGACGCAAAGATTCTTACTATGGCGGGTGCAAATAGCATCCGCTTTTTTTTATGGAAAAGGAGGACATTATTTCCATACGCATAAGAAGAGGTAAGGCAAAACTAAAGCCAACCGTACCCAAAGAACGGGTGAATCGCGGGATCAATGCAGACCCCATCCGTCTGATAGACAGTGACGGCTCTCTGGTAGGAGTAGTATCTCTTGCGGAGGGACTTCAGAAAGCACGCAACCGTGAATTAGATTTGGTGGAAATATCACCGAATGCCAGTCCACCGGTCTGCCGGATATTGGATTTTGGATCGTATCATTACCAGAAAGAGCGGAAACTGCGCGAGAGCAGGAAGAAACAGCATATCGTCCAGGTGAAGGAAGTAAAATTTGGACCTAATACTGAGGAGCATGACTATAATTTCAAGAAGAACAATGCTCTGCGGTTCTTGAAGCAGCACAATAAGGTAAAATTCACAGTACGCTTCAAGGGACGTCAATTAGCACATAAGGAACTGGGATTTGACGTATTGAAGCGTTTAGAGGAGGATCTGGCAGATTTTATCGAGTTAGATTCCAAGCCCCAAAGCGAGGGACGTCAGATATTCATGGTAGTATCACCTAAGAAGGATATCGATAAGATACTTGAGATGAAGTCTATAGTGATCGAGCCAGGTGGCGAAGACGAAGAAGACGACGACGAATAGAGAATTAAGTAATAAAAAAAATAAAGCAGCATAGCTTTCAGGAGGAAAGATGCCGAAACTGAAGACAAGAAGATGTGTAGCCAAGAGGTTCAAGTTAACTGGAACAGGCAAGTTGAAGCGCTCTCATGCGTTTGCAGGTCACTTTTTTACCAAGAAGAGTCCCACTCGCAAGCGTAATTTACGACACTCTGATCTGGTGCATTCAAGTGACGAGAGCAGAATGAAAAAAATGTTAGGATTGTAAGGAGATAATTATGCCACGTTCAGTAAATAATGTAGCCGCTCATAGAAGAAAGAAGAAATATTTGAAGTTAGCCCGGGGATATCGGGGAGGAAAGAGTAAATTATATATCACCGCGAGACAGGCAGTAGAGAGAGGCTGGTTGTATGCCTACCGAGATCGCAAGGCGAAGAAGCGTGTATTCAGGCGTCTTTGGATCGTGAGAATCAATGCTGGAGCTCATTTACATAATTTATCATATAGTCAATTGATCCATGGTTTAAAATTGGCAGAGGTGGAGATAGACCGCAAAGCTTTGGCATTTTTAGCTTTTAACGAGCCAGATGCGTTCAGCAAACTTTGTGACGTAGCCAAAGAAAAATTGAATTAGGGGCATTTTGTCCCGAAGCAGATCAGAGAGATGAAAGAAGAATTACGGAAGCAGATAGAAGCCGCCCGGACAGCGATCAATGCTGCGGAGCGTCAACATGATTTGATGCAGCTCAAGTCACAGTTTTTGGGTAAGAAAAGCGATTTGAATGGGTTTATGATGCGATTGAAAGAATTACCGGCATCAGAGCGTCCGGCTTTTGGCAAAATCGTCAATGAAGCGAAGCAGCAGCTGGAAGAATTGATCAACAGCCGCTTATTGAAGGTGAAAGAGAGCGAATATGCAGCGGTGCTGCAGGCGGAGCATCTTGATTTGACAATGCCCGGCAAACGCAATATTCGCGGAGCTCTTCATCCGATCACACAGACCTGGCGAGAAATAGAAGATCTTTTTATCCGCTTGGGTTTTCAAGTGGCAGATGGTCCTGATATAGAAGATGAATATCATAATTTTGATGCCTTGAACACACCTGCTGATCATCCTGCCCGTGATCTCTCTGATACATTTTATATTGAAGGTGATGTGCTTTTACGCACACATACTTCACCGGTTCAGATAAGAACTATGGAGAAATTTGCTCCCCCGATCAAGATTATCTGCCCGGGCAGAACATATCGTAATGACAATGATGCCACTCATTCACCCTGTTTTCATCAGGTGGAAGCATTAGTAGTGGATGAAGGGATCAATATTGCAGACTTACGTGATATGCTGAATTATTTTGCACGTGAGCTGTTTGGACCAGAGATAGCCGTGCGAATCCGTCCTCACTTTTTCCCTTTCACAGAACCAAGTGCTGAAATGGATATGGTATGCCCGAAATGTATGGGCAGCGGCTGCAGCCTGTGTAAAGATACAGGCTGGCTGGAATTAGGTGGAGCAGGAATAGTTGACCCCAATGTATTTGAATATGTGGGAATCGATAGTGAGAAATATACGGGTTACGCCTTTGGACTGGGAATAGACCGGATAGCAATGCTGCGTTTTGGGATAACAGATATGCGTCTGCTGTTCAATAATGATCTCCGTTTTTTACGGCAGTTTAAATAGTGAAAAGTGAGACGTGAGAAATTATGAAGATAAGTTATAAATGGCTGCGTGATTATATAGATATCGACCTTGACGCTAAGACGCTGGAGGAGGAATTAACTTTTTCCGGCATTGAAGTGGAAGCGGTGGAAGAGCTGGGTGCTATACTTAATCAGATACTTGTAGCAGAAGTGAAGGAACGCCAGCAGCATCCTAATAGCGACCATCTCTGGATTTGCCAGGTAGATAACGGCAATGAGGTGATACAGGTGATCTGCGGAGCAGATAATTGCGAAGCCGGCAAAAAAGTAGCTCTGGCACCAGTAGGAACGCAGATGGGTGAATTTGTCATTAATAAGGCAAAATTGCGTGGTGAGCATTCTTTTGGGATGCTGTGCAGTGAGCGTGAACTGGGAATTTCAGACAATCATGATGGGATAATAAATCTGGCGGGAGATTGTGTGAATGGCGAGAAACTGTCACGTTATTATGATTTATCTGACATTGTATTTGAAGTTGAAATCACACCAAACCGTCCAGATTTATTGGGAATAACGGGAATCGCGAGGGATTTAAGTTCACTTCTTCATCGGGAATTCCGGTTGCCAAATCCGGAATTGCCAGCGGGGACTAAACCAATCCGGGCAGAATTACAGCTTGATAACCAGGCAATAGACTTATGTCCACGTTATACTGCCAGAATGATCAAAGGTGTCACCATAGCCGAATCACCTGACTGGCTGAAAAGGCGAATCACTGCTATTGGATTACGGCCTATTAATAATGTAGTGGATGTAACTAATTTTGTCATGTTTGAATTGGGTCATCCTTTACATGCTTTTGATTATCATCTGGTGGAAGATCATCAGATCATAATTCGTAGAGCTGGACTGGGCGAGAAATTTGTAGCCTTAAATGATGAAGAATATATTTTAGCAGATACTGACCTGGTGATAGCTGACAGCAAAAAAGCTATTGCCCTGGCAGGAGTAATAGGAGCAGCAAATTCGCAGATCCAATCCAGCACGCAAGACATCATCATTGAAGCGGCAAACTTTAAATACAGTGCTGTTCGCAGGACATCTAAACGTCTGGCAATTTTTACAGATTCGGCCTATAGATTTGAGCGTGATTTGAGTGATATGCAGGCGGAATTAGCAGGTCGCCGCTGCTGTGAGTTGATCTTAGCTACAGCAGGAGGAGAGCTTCTGGAAGGCCTATTAGACAGCTATCCCGAGCCGGAAGAACCCGTAATCGTGACAATCCGGCCCAGCAGGATCAAGAAAGTGCTCAGTATCAATATCAGCCAGGAGACGATCACTAATTATCTCGAATCTCTGGGACTGAAGCAGCTATCTAACGGAGAAGACAGTTTGCAGTTTGAAGTACCTCATTACCGCAAAGACTTGAGTCGTGAGATAGACCTGATTGAAGAGATCATCCGGTTGTATGGCTATAATAATGTGGAAACATATTTCAAACCGCAGAAAGTGATGAATTATGAGATATTCCGCAATAAGCGCAATCTAACTGACAGCTTGGTAAAATTGGGCTTTTATGAAGTAGTGAACTGGAGTTTTGCCGGAGTGGAAGACCTTGATAAACTGCGGATAGTAGAGAGAGACAGACGCAGGGAAGTAGTATCTCTCAAGAATCCTTTAGGCAGCAGTTTTGCCATAATGCGACCTTTATTATTACCCGACATACTTCGCAATACAGCCTATAATCTGAACCACAATCAGAAGGATTTCAGGTTTTTTGAGCTAAACAAAGTATTTTTGCAGGGAGCCGGCAAGCAGGCAGAAGAAAAATATCATCTCAGCGGATTGATAACAGGTCTAAGAGATGCAATTCACTGGCGGGAAGAGGCAGTGAAAACAGATTTTTATGATGTGAAGGGAGTAGTAGAGGAACTGCTATCGCTCACTGGGTTGAGCGGAATAGAAGAGAAATATTCAAAGGAGACATGGTATCAGCCAGGGGTAGGACTGGATTTTTATAATCAGGGCAAGCTGGTGGCAAGTGCAGGAAAACTTGACCCGAAAGTGGCATCTTCCTTTGAGATCGAGGTACCGTGTTTTGTATTTGATCTTTATCTAGACACAATCTATAATGAGAAGAGAAAAATAGTGCCGGACTTTCGCGAGATAGTAAAATTTCCGCCGGTATTACGCGACCTTTCATTTTTGATAGATCAGCGTTTTGATCTGGCAGAAATAGCAGCAGACATCAGGCAAAGTAATCCTGAATTAATCTCCAAAATAATATTATTTGATGAATATAAGGGCAAAAACGTTCCTTCAGGAAAAAGAAGCTTGACATTCAGCCTAACTTTTTCATCTATAAATAAGACTCTGAATGATAAACTTATAAGCAAAGAAATGGATAGAATTGTTCGGAGTTTAGAAAAAAAATATGAAATAAAGATGAGGTAATTATGCAAGCATCAGAATTGTCAGTGAAATTTCAGGCGGTTGTAGATAAATTCAAGCAGTTACGTGATAAATATGAGACATTACAACTGGAGAAGATGCAGTTGGAAGAGAATTTATCCCTGCTTGAAAGCGGACAGGAAAATCAGGAAGCACTTCAGACAAAAGTAACGGAATTAGAAAAAGAAAATGCCGAACTTGCAATCGCAAATACGAATCTTCAGGAGCGGATAAATCAGTTTGAAGCTCGCGACGGAGATATCCATGAAATGCTTGATGAGGTATTACAGATAGTCGAGGAATTGTAATGGAAACAGTTGAAGTCACGTTTTTGAGTAAGAATTATTTTTATCAAAGTGATGAGCCGGAAGCCTTTGAAGAGATGTGCCAGCAATTGGCAGAAGAACTTGATCTGTTGAGAGACATGTATCCCTCCTTCAGCAGAGAACAGTTATTATTGTTGTATATTTTGAGGCATCAGGAAAATTCATCACAAAAACGTGAACACCCCATCCCCCCGGCACCCGATAAAAAAGAAGAGATTGAAGACGAGCAATTGGGAGTAAATCTTGACGACATAGATGATATCCTGAACACAGATATCTAAATTAAATATGAAAAATAACGCCTGCGGTATTCGTGATCTTAATTTGTTCCAGAACTGTTTTTAGAAAAGAGAATCGAGCCATCAGTGGCGCTCAAGCCGGACATGATTCGGATTTGTTAAGCTGATTCTAAGGTAGATACTCACCTTATTTCTGGTTCGAGAATACTTTTTTACACGGTACACGCAGGTTAAATATAGTGAGGATCTTTATATGATATGGAATGAGGTTGAGAGTTATGTATATGGTCTGGTAATTGGTATTTTATTAGTAATATTGATAAATTTCTTTAAGAAGACCCTATCAAATAAGAACATTTTAAATGCCAATGACTTAGCAAAAAAAATTGTTCATGACGCGGAAAGCGAAGCCCAGACGCTTGTGAAAGAAGCGATACTGGAAGCCAAAGACAAATGGTATAAACAGCAAAAGAAGTATGAGAAGGAAATAGAAGAGCGTAAAAAAGACCTTCTAATGCTGGAAAAGAAACATAATGAGCGGATATTATCGCTCGACAAACGGCAGGAATCGTTAGACAAGAAAGACAGCAATCTTCATGACTTTGACAAAAGTTTGCAATCTCAGGAGAAAGAAATAGCAGTCAGGAAAGAACAGGTTGAGTCATTGATTGTCCAGCAGACTGAAAAATTGTCAGAGATCGCACGATTAACGCCAGAAGAAGCCATTCAGATATTGAAGAACAATTTGAAGAATAAAGCTAGAAATGAAGCAGCGAAAGAGGTTCGGAGAATTCTGGACGAAACGCGTCTGGAAGCCACCCAGCTTTCTGCTAAGATATTGGCAAATGCCATCCAGCGAGTATCGCTTGATTATGTATCAGAAACTACAGTTGCTGTGGTATCATTGCCTGATGATGAGATGAAAGGCAGAATAATCGGACGTGAAGGAAGAAATATAAGAACTTTTGAGAAAGCATCAGGAGTGGATTTAATAATAGATGATACACCTGAGGCAGTAGTCTTAAGCTGTTTTGACCCGGTACGCCGTGAAGTAGCCCGCAGGTCTTTGGAAAAGCTTATCACAGATGGCAGAATCCATCCCGGCAGAATAGAGCAGGTAATCGAGAAAATCACAAAAGAAATGGATGATAATCTGGTGAAAATTGGTGAAGAAGCCTGCATGGAAATGAATATTCATAATATTTCAGCGAATATAGTTAAGCTGCTGGGAAGATTACGATTCCGGACAAGTTATGGACAGAATGTGCTTCAGCATTCCAAAGAAGCTGGCTGGATTTGTGGTATGCTGGCAGCGGAATTGGGATTAAATCAGGAAATAGCCAGGCGATGTGGATTTCTGCATGATATTGGCAAAGCCATAGATCATGAGTATGATGGTTCACATGCTGCCCTGGGAGCTAATGTAGCCAAGAAGAACGGCGAAAGCAAAATAGTGATCAATTCCATAGAAGCGCATCATGAAGAAGTTGAATATGGCAGTGTATATGCTGTACTCACCCAGGTTGCGGATGCCGTATCAGGTGCCAGACCGGGAGCGCGTCGTGAGATGCTGGAAACCTATATGAAGCGTTTAGAGAAGATGGAAGGTATAGCAAATGCCATAGAAGGTGTTAATAAATCATTTGCTATTCAGGCCGGACGTGAACTGCGGATAATCGTGGACCCCACTACGGTAAATGATGAAAAAACAGCCTTTATAGCCTCAGATATAGCGGAGAAGATCGAAGCTGAAATGCAGTATCCGGGTCAGATCAAAGTTATCTGTATTCGTGAGATGCGTCAAACTTCCATAGCGAGATGATCAGATTACTATTTTGTGGTGATATATTTGGCAGCAGCGGCAGAGCAGTTATCAAAGAACATCTTCCTGCTCTAAAGGAAGAATTTCAGGTAGATTTCTGTGTAGCCAACTGTGAGAATATGGCTGCAGGTAGAGGAGTTACTGAGCGGACAGTGAAAGAGCTTTTTGAAGCAGGGATCGATGCTTTCACCAGTGGAAATCATCTCTGGGATAAAAAAGAATCCATACCTTATCTGGCTCAGGAAAAGCGAATAGTGAAACCTTTAAATTATCCAGAAGCTGCCGTTGGCAGCTCCTGGTGTATATTAGAAAAAGAGAAGGGTGAAAAACTGGCGGTTATCTGTCTTACCGGGCAGGTTTATATGCAGCCCTGTAATTCACCTTTTACTACTATAGATAGCATTTTACCAAAACTACTGCTGGAAACCAAAATGGTACTGGTGGATTTTCATGCTGAGGCAACTGGAGAGAAACGGACTTTAGCTTTTTATCTAAACGGCAGGGTCTCTGCTTTAGTGGGGACTCACACTCATATTCAGACAGCAGACGAAGAAATACTGCCGGAAGGAACTGCTTATATCACAGATGTAGGTATGAATGGGCCGCATGACTCCATTATTGGCGTAAAAAAAGAACTGATACTGGAGAAGAACCGGACTGGTATGCCGGTGAGATTTGAGCCGGCGACAACTGGTAATCAGATCAATGCTGTCTATATAGAAATCGATAATGAAACCGGTGAAGCACTCAAAATTTCCAGAATAAGACGGAAACTGGATTAACATGGCAGAATTATTAAAAGCAAAACCAGTAGTGAAAGAAATCTATACTCAATTAGTGCATGATATCACCAGACTGAGAAGACATCCAGTCCTGGAAATTATCCTGATAGGAGATAATGCTGCAGCCGAATGGTATGTGAGCAATCTTATAAAAAATGGCACTAAATATGGCATAGATGTCAAACTCAGGCAAATATCATATACCATTGATCAAACTGAGCTGGAGAATCTGATCAGGGAATGTAACCAGGATGCTGGTATTGATGGCATCATGCTGCAAAAGCCCTTACCAGACCACTTGGATGAACAAGTGATAAATTCTCTAATCAAACCGGAAAAAGATGTGGATGGATTTCATCCTCTGAATCTGGGGAAACTGGTGCTGGAGCAGCCCTCACTATTACCCTGCACACCTCAGGCAGTTATAGCCTTGCTGAAATTTTATAAAATAGAAACGGCGGGAAAACATATAGTGATCCTGGGACGCAGTAATATTGTCGGGAAACCGCTGGGATTATTGCTGCTCGGTAAAGCAGAACCTGGAAATGCCACCGTAACAATCTGTCATAGCCGAACCACTGATCTGGCACTATATACCAGACAGGCAGATATACTTATTGCTGCAATAGGCAAGCCGGAATTTGTGAAAGCCGGAATGATCAAGAAAAATGCGGTAATCATAGATGTGGGAACAAACCTGATCACAGATGTGAATGGAACTGATAAATATGTGGGTGATGTAGATGCGGAAGCAGTTATAAACCTGGCATCTGCACTGAGTCCTGTACCAGGAGGAGTGGGGTCTGTAACTACTGCTTTGCTGCTTGCTAACGTGGTAAAAGCAGCATTCCTGAAAACTAAAAAATAATTTTATTGACGTGATAATGGTAATCAGTATTTTCTACATGATTAAGAATATAAAGTTTAAAAAAGAATATTCAGGAGGATAAATGATGATTAGGAAAAAGATTATCTTCTTTGCTCTGCTGGTCACGCTTCTACTTATCATGAGTAGCTGTGGTCGCAGTGGTGATTTAAACCCTAATACCGAACCAATTATTTACATTACATCGTATGGTGGAGTAGATTCCCTGGCAGCAGTAGGTGATTCCATAGTTTTCCAGCAGACAATATACTGGGAAGCTTATGATTCTGACGGATGGGTAGAAAACTATGCTTATAGAATTTTAAATGAGGATGGTCAGGCAATATCTACACCAGGAAAAGATTATATAATTGGCGATGAAAATGGCAATGGCATGACTGATTTAGATGAGGGCTGGGTTCTTCATTATAAAGTTGGTGCAGACGAATCTCTTCCCCTAAGCGACCCTGAAGCCCAAAAAACTATCTGGACGGACGCCGTTCGGGCAGAAATCAATTTCCCGGCAAACGGTGAACAGTTATTTAATGACGACGGTACTCCTAAGACTGATCCTGTTACGGGGAATTTCGTTTATGCTCCAGTTACCAGCATTTTCGAGATTAAGTGCATTGACGACCGTGACGATGAATCGGCAATTTCTCGCCGCTACTTTAAATCTACTTCAAAAACCCCTTCCATTCTGGCTGTTGAATCCACACAGGGACCTATTGATGGAAAAAGAATCGGAACCGGAGTTATATTAAAATTCAGGATCAAAGATACTGATCCACTGATTGGTGACGAACCTAATTATTTTGAATTTAAACTGGAAATCAGAGATAGTAACGGGAATGTGATTTCTGAAGCCAATGGCGGTTATGAAGATGTATGGCACAGCACCCGTTTTCAGGATGAAGTCACGGAATTTATGCTGATACCTGAAGCAGCTGCCAGTGATGATGATCCAGGTCCATTTATCATTAATAATACTCCTGATCCGGCCAATACTGAGGCATTCCTTGATTCTACTTATCTTACCGTAAAAGCTTTTGATCTGGCTGGCATTGAATCAACCCAAATGGAAATACGATTTGCTGTAAAAGAAGGTTTTTTCCCCGGCACCATGATCTATAATGGTTTTGACCCTAATGGAGATGGTAACCCTGATTATACCTTCAATGATATTTTTGCCCTGGGCGAATATCACTATTCCACCCGCAAAGCAGAATTTATCAGCACAATAGATGTCCCTGAAGAAGTAACTATTGATGGCTACAAATATGGTTTACCTCTCTGGTATGATCGTGATAGGATTTTCACTGCTATAAACAGTGAAAATCTGAAAATTTATATGCACTGGGGCTTCCAGGGTGAATACGGCGAAATTGGTCAATCATATACTACAGTAACTAATTCACCATTTAATCAACGGCTAGGACTTGTGCTGGATGAAAACACTCAGGAGATATATTTCTCTGAACTTAAGTTCTTTGATCTGCAGTTTGATGGTGAACCCTACCACTATCCGCCACTTGCCGGTGTTGTAGAAACCTATTATGATTCATTAGGTGGCTGGACGCGGATTCCGGTTGGCGCTGAAATAGATCAGAATACGATACTCTTTGATCTGGAAGCTGGAGAACACAGCTTCAAAGTTAGAGCTGTTGATCTTTCCAATATTGGTGATCCCAGTCCTGCTGAAATGAGATTTAAGATTGTAGAACCTGTTTTAGCTGATGAAAAATCCGGTATCCTGATCATTGATGAAGATAGAAATGAACCGAATTACGCACCAGATGCTGAATTGGATTCTCTATATCTGGAATTTTTATCAGATTATACGGGACAAATAGACGTTTATGATTTGATGGGAAATTCAGTATCTCAAAGCGAAATCGTGACCTGGAACTCACTTATTCACTTCAGTAATGATTTGTTTAGCCCAATTGATCTCCAGAATTACGAATTAGTTGTATTTCATAATGATAAACCCGTGTCTTCTAAATTCCATAATAATGGTGATTGCTTGAGAATTTTTTCTAAATTAGGTGGAAATATTGCTGTCTGTTTAGGAGCAAATGTTAATCAAATTTACTCTATATGTGGTGGGGCAAATGCAGCTAATTTCATCTTAGAAGATAATTTTGGTATTCCAATGAAAAGATTAGCTACCGATCCTGACCAGGTGATAAAAATCTCTCAAACTCATTCAAATAACGCTTTCTTGATTGGAGCTTCAGGTATTTCACCATTCACATCGCAACTAAATGTCGAGCTAGATGAGAATAAAGTTATATTTCCTGAGTCTATTTTCAACTTTATTATTCAACCAAGAGCGGCAATAGGACCATGTGATTATTTTGATGACAGTATATTCGAGCAATCAGTTGAATATCCTGATATAATACCACCTACACCAATCATTACCTATACCTGCAAGGATACTTCAGCAACAAGTTTTGCACCAACTCCTGAACAATTTGAAGAATATAATGGCAGTGTTATTGGCCTCAAATATGATAACGGAGTAAACACTAATTACATGTTTAGTTTCCCCATGTCATACATGGTTGTGGAAGAAGCAAAAGCTCTTTTCAATGAAATTCTGACTGATCTGGGTATGCAATAATCTCAGATTAAAACAGATAAAAATAAAAGCCTGCTCCAAAGAGCAGGCTTTTTTTATTGACTAACCAGCAATTAGTATTAAAAGGTGATTGTGGAGGTAATAAAATATGTTTAAAATTATCTTAATTCTCTTATTAGTGTTATTTATCTTTAGCTGCACAGCAGGTCCCAATGAATTTACTACCCAAAAGGGTAATAATGCCGGCTTTTTTATGGGTCTCTGGCA
This sequence comes from Candidatus Cloacimonadota bacterium, assembly GCA_021735645.1. GTDB lineage: Bacteria > Cloacimonadota > Cloacimonadia > Cloacimonadales > TCS61 > Stygibacter. The sequence continues at coordinate 16,530 of JAIPGP010000030.1, read as the reverse complement.
CGGTTTGATCAGTATTATCACTCTGATCATTTCCCTGTTTACTGATAACGTTTCCATCTATGAAGTACATAACACCGGCTTTTTATATGATCTTGGTTTCCTTTTGGGTGCTGGAGCTTTAACCGGAGGCACGCTCTGGAGCCGGAGAAAGAAAAAATAACTGCCACTCGCAAGATCATCCATGTGGATATGGATGCTTTTTTTGCTGCTGTAGAGCAAAGGGATCATCCGCAATATCGCGGTAAAGCAATTGCGGTCGGGGGCAAACCGGGCACCCGGGGAGTGGTTTCCACCTGCTCTTATGAAGCTCGCAGGTTTGGCATTCATTCTGCCATGCCTTCCAGTCTGGCGATCAAATTATGCCCGCATCTGATCTTTGTGCGGGGCAATTTTGCTGCTTATCGGGAAGCATCGGCAATAATCGTGCAGATATTTCACCAGTACACTGATCTGGTGGAACCGGTCTCAATTGACGAAGCTTATCTTGATGTAACAGTAAATAAAAAGGGCAATCCTTCCGCTACGCGCCTGGCAGAAGAAATTCGAGCCAGAATTAAAGCAGAAACAAAGTTAACAGCTTCTGCCGGGGTGTCATACTGCAAATTTCTGGCAAAAATTGCCTCTGATCTTGATAAACCGGATGGACTGGTAGTGATCACTCCAGCAGAAGCTATCGCAGTACTGGATGCTTTACCAATCGGCAAATTTCATGGCATTGGTAAAGCAACTGAAGAAAAAATGAAAAACCTGGGCATTCAGAATGGCAAAGACCTGCGTGGACTTGAGCTGAATGAACTGCTCAAACGCTTTGGTAAGGCAGGAAAGTATTACTATGATATTGTGCGGGGTTTAGATGACAGACCGGTAGTTACCAGCAGGGTACGTAAATCTATCAGTATGGAAAGAACTTTCTCTGCAGATATTAATGATGCTGACCAGCTCAGGCAGTATTTGCACTCCCTGTCGGAAAACCTCTCAGCTAAAATGAAAGAAAAGGGGTTCAAAGCCTGGACTCTCACCGTAAAAATCAAATATTCCGACTTTGAAATTGTCCAGAAAAGCTGCACTGCCAAACGTGCTTTCCATGAACACGAAATCATGCTGGCACAAGCTAAAAATCTATTTTCCGCTCTTTACAACACATCACGGGCGGTGCGGCTGATTGGTATGGGTCTCAGTAACCTGGACTGGAATGAGCAAAAAGAGGAACGCCAACTCACTCTGCCTTTTTTTAATCGTCAGGAATATATCCTGACCAGCAGCAAAGATAAAATCTTTTAAGCTAAGCAGCAAAGGAGAATTATTAGATGTACAACCTGAAATTCATTGATTTTGACCAGGATATCAATCATTGTGCAATCATAGATAACAAGTTAAGCAAGACCCTGTTTCTATGTCCAAACCACGCATCTCTCAAAGAATTGCAGTTCATCTACCAGCAGCATGACTCCTTTAATGGCAGTGAGTTTCTCACAATGGATAATTTCAAACTCAAATGTCTGAACATTAGCTCTCCTCTGCTGAAAGAAGAAAAAAGAACTTTAGCCTTTTATGCTGCCCTTAAACCACAATACCGCGAGAAATTCCACATTAACAATTATTTCCAGGCAGTTAAATTTGCCTATGATTTCCTGTTCTTTTTCGATGAACTGGCAGAAGAGATGATTGATACTCCTGCCATTTATGAAGCTATCGGCAAATCTCAATCAGCCGAAAACTGGCAAATCGAACATTTTCGTCTACTGCTGGAAATAAAAAAAGACTACCTAGAATATATCTCAGCAAGAGGATTTACAGACCTCATCTTTAATAAAAATATAGAAAGTTTTAATACTGACTGGCTGAGCCGTTTCCAGAACATTGTCGTTATAAATCAGTTCTATTTTACTGCTCTGGAAAAAAGGCTGCTGAATAAACACGATACGCATATATATCTGCAAATCCCACCTGAAATATATGATAAAGAGGAACTCTGCTGCCTGCCTGAATTCAACGCTGCTCACCTGAACCATATTAACACAAAGTCTATCCATAACCATGTTTTCTCAGATGTTTTTTCCCTTAAACAATCACTTTTTGACCAGATTGATTCCCTGGCTCCGAACCTGATCATTGATTTTGGCATGCTGCAGCAGCATCTGGAAAGCTATAACTGCCGGCATCTGCTGGCTGGCAGCAAAAAATGTCACTTCTTCAGTTCCTCCCTGTTCCAGTTTTATGAACAGCTCCACTCCATTCTCTCCAGTATTATCCGGCAGCAGAATAAATTCCTGATTCCGATCAATACCCTGATCTCTACTTTCAATAATAAATTTTTTACCCAGCCTTTTCTTAGACACTGCTTTCCCCAGCATGATACCAGCCAGCTTGAGCGAATTCTGGAGACACTGCTTTCATTCATCTATACCTTAACTGATAGAGATTTTAAATACATTGATATGATCAATATTGTGCCGGGTTACAAGCTTGATCCTGAATTATTAGAGATTTTCCAGAAACTCCATAAACTGCTGGATAATTATTCCGACATCAATACTATTGCTGATTTGATAACAGCTCTCATTTCTTCCCAATGCATTCTGCCAGAGCAGATCATCAACGATAGCGAAAACCAGTTGACTGATCTTGCTGAAACTTATTATGATCTGGTAGAAGACTTTTCCAGCCTTGATAAGATCAATCTCTTTCCTGACTGGAATAGTATTTTCCCGGGCAATAATGGTAATAAGTATTTTTATAGTTCCCAATTCCTGCGTCTTTTCCTCGAATTTGCCAAATCGAAATCTTACAGCTATCAAAAAACTGATAACTCCGGAAAAACCTGGCAGATATCCACTTTGCACAATACTCGTAATCTCCACTTCAAAAATATTATCATCGCTGATACTATAGAAGGTGTGATCCCGCCTAATCGCCAAACACCTTTCCTGCTCTCTGAATTTCAAAGAAAATCACTGAAACTTATTACTTATGATGATATTGTGCTCCGCGAAAAATATTACTTCTTCCGGCTGATCGCCACCTCGGAATATGTGCACTGCTTTTCTCGTACCAGTCCGGCAGATAGAACAGAAATTAGTTCTTTTATAGAAGAACTCCACCTCACATTTCCTGATATTTATCAACAGAATGACCTGCCGCATACTACATTATTCTCCGAACTCTGCCAGAACCTGCTAACACCGGAAAGCCCTGATCTTTCTTTACCGCTACTGCCTGATAACTTCTTCACCCTGCCCTATCAACCGGAACACGACCTGAAGGAGGGAAATTTCTATGTAAGCCCCAGCAATATCACCAGACTGATAGATAATCCCTTTAGCTATTATCTGGAAAATCTGCTGTATATCAAGGAGCGTAAACTGGAAATAGAAATGGATTACACTCCTCTGCAAATCGGAAACCTGGTACATAATGTGTTTAACAATGTCTGGGAAAGGATACTGGAACTGAAAGCTGCTTATAAAGGTCAGCAGCCTTTCTGCTATAATCAGCAAAACTACGCTGAACGCGCTCTGCAGAATCTCCTGCAAAACAATCTGACTATTCTGTTGCAGAAACCTTATAATTATTCTGACCGCTATTTCAACAGGGTTATCTGCCCCATGATCACTGAGGCGATCATTGAATTCCTCAAAATATGTGACCAGAAATACACCGGTATCCCTATAAACATCCTGCCGGAAAAAGGTAACAGAAACCTGAAGAGAAAACTGTTTGATCTTGAAAAAATCCCTGTCTTCCTCAAAGGACGTGCCGACCTGAGAATTGAAATACCTTCTTCTTCCGAAAAACATATTTATGATTATAAATCCGGTAAATACTCTAAAAGTAGTGAAAATGCCTATAATACCCAGTTGTTAATGTATAAATATCTCTACTACCCCCAAAATGATCTTACTGATTCCTGGCTGTTTTTCGTTACTGGTCAGGAATTGAAAAATAACTCGATCAAATCCGGCTCTTCAACAGAATTCCTGAAAAATATTATTGACAATCTGAAAAAATCAATGCAGATTATTATTGATGCTGGTTTCCAGATAGGAGATAAAAAAGATAGATATGAAAATGAGAGCCTCACACGACGTGAACTGGCAAAACAGAAAGGGAGTAAATCATGAATTCAAATATTCTGCAACCGAACATTATCCGCGCCAGTGCCGGAACCGGAAAAACCTACCGCCTCTCCCTGGAATATATCGCCCTCCTGCTGAAACTGAAAGACGAAATTAATTTCGATGAAATCCTGGTGATCACTTTCACGAAGAAAGCTACTGCTGAAATCCGTCAGCGTATTATTGAATTTCTGCACCATCTCACCATCGGTGGTAAAAAGGCTGATGAACTGAAAACCAGTCTGAAAGCTATATACGATGACCTTGATTTCTCTCCCGAAAATATCGACTATATTACTCATATCTATAAAAAAATCATCACCAGTAAAAGCCGGTTGAATATCTCAACCCTGGATTCTTTCATTAATACAATCTTCAAATCTCTCATTGCTCCTTATCATAACATCACCGGATATACAATTGACCCTTTGATAAATAATGATATTCTTCCCGAAATTTATAATACTATCCTCAGCGACGAAAATTTCCCTCTGCTGGAAAACATCTTCAAATACAAACAAAGCCGTAATATTTCTGCCTATAATGACTTCATAAAAGCTATCATGGATAATCGCTGGCTCTTTGAATTTTACTATAAATCCCGGATTGATGCCATTGATCATCTCACGCTGGCGGAATACAGCTACAACCAGTTACTTGCTATTGCCAAAGACTTCTGCCAACGCTTTAACTGGATATATAACGAGTATTATTCCGCTAAAACCTGGGACAAAGTCTTTGCCAAAGACTGGTATAATGCCCTGAATGAAAATGATAATCTAAAGTCAGTTGCGCCTGACGCTATTGGTGATCATCTACTGTCTTTGCTCTCTGACCGTGATTTCCTCGTCCAGAAATACTCCCTGCTCAGCAGCAGCAAAAATATCTGGAATGGTGGTACACTACTCAGGGGGGCAAAAATGCTTGACTATAAAGATGAAATCACCGAATTACAGGATCAGCTCTATACTGCCTGGAGAAATCTTCTTTTCTATAAACTGGTGCTACCCGAACAGCAGGATATACTGGAGCTTAGCAGGATCATCTTTCAGAAATATGACGAGATCAAGTTCCGTGATAAAATTCTCACTTTTAATGATCTCACTGCCTACACCTGGAAATATCTCTATGACCCGGAAATATCTATCATCAACCAGAATGAAGTACTTAATCTCTTTTACGAACAAATTTCCTACCGCATAAAATTTATCCTCATCGACGAATTCCAGGATACAAGTATTCTGCAGTGGAATATTTTTGCTCCGCTCATCCGCGAAATCATTTCCGGCATCGGCTCCAGCGAATCGGGCAGTTTTACTGTTGTTGGTGATGAAAAGCAGGCTATCTATTCCTGGCGATCAGGTGAACGTGAATTACTGGTGGGAATGGAAAAACTGCTAGATGTTAAATTCCGCTCTGAAAACCTGACTACCTCCTATCGCAGCAGTAAAGCCGTTATTGAGTTTGTTAATCGGCTCTTCTCTGATCAGTATTTCAAAGATAACCTCAAAATTGCCGGACTGAGCTGGGATTATTCGCATATAGAGGCAATCAAATCCGAGCCTGGATTTGTCCAAGTCCAGATCAATAATCTTAAAAATGATGATCAGGAAAAAGAATTCAGCCTGGAAGTTGAGGAATTCATTAAAAATATTTACCTTCCTGCTGTGAAAGAAGATAAGATATCCCCCACTGATACTGCCATCCTCACCAGAACTCACAAAGAAATGAATACTATTGCTGCTGTACTGCGCGAAATGGAAATTGATTATCTGGACGAAACAAGTCTTTCCATTCTTGAGCATCGAGCTATCAAACCCGTACTGGCACTTATGCACTGGCTGTATAATCTAGATTTCACCAGTCTGCTTGTCTTCCTGCGCAGCGATGCCGTACTCCTCGATTCAAAAGAACTGAAAGACATCCTGGTTTGCTGGCAGAATTGTGCAAATAATAACACTGCCTTCAACCAAACCCTTATTTCAGGATTTTCCAGCCTGCTGCCGGTGAAGATCATCAGCGAATTAGCTGCTCTTACTTCTGAACCTCTCCTGCTCACGCAGGCTATCATCAAAAAATTTAATCTTACTAATATATTTGACCAGGAATCTGATCTGGCGAATCTCTCCAGATTCATCGATATTATTGCCGGCTTTTTAGCCGAAAACCTGGATTATACCCATGACCTCGGTGGGGTGCTGCGCTACCTGGCAGATAACCAGAAATCTGAAGCCTTTATCCAAAGTGGTATTCAACAGCAGGACGTGATAAAAATTCTCACTATCCATAAATCAAAAGGACTGGAATTTGATACGGTGATCCTCATCCAAAACTGCCCCAGGAACTCCTCTCACCTGCCGGAACTTTATATTGCTCCTAATTACACAGCGGATTTCTCAGCTCTCGACGGGGCAATATTCACTTATAACTTCAAATCGCTTCTCAAAGATTCTCCCGTCCAACCCCTGCTCGATCTGCAAAACAAACGTCAGTGCATTGAAGCTATCAACGTCTGGTATGTAGCTCTCACCCGCGCCAAACGTAACCTTTTTGCTCTCATCACGTATTCCATCAAAGAAGGCTGGCAGAAATTTGTGGAAAGCTTCCAGCCCGATAAACCGGACATTAATAAACTGCTCGTTGGCTCGCTGACAGATGCCTTTGCTATTGAAAGGATAGAGCAGGATGCCTCCCTGCTCATCACACTCGGTGAACTTAATAAATACAACGCCATAAAAGATGTCACCTCCTCCACTCTGACCGGTTTAAAAGATATTTCTCCCTGGTTCTCTTCTCCCCCACCCGACTACTTTCAGCCCAGAGATAACTGGCAGGATAAAATCCCTCCTGAGAATCTGCAGCAGCTTGCCAGCAGCCAGATTTCCGGTAATATCGCTCATTATTATCTGGAACAGATCAGATTTGATTCACCGGAAAACCGCCGGTTAGCTGCTCAGCGTACTATTGCCTTTTACGGCAGCCTTATGCCTGTAGATCACATCAAAGCTGTCATCCAAAATACTGACTCCGTCCTTTCCGCTAATGCCGATTTATTTGATACTGCACTCTGGGAGGAAGCTTACTGCGAATGGTCAATATTTGATAATCATAAAAGAGAATTCCGCATCGACCGCCTGCTGGTAAGCCATCAAAGAAAAGAAATCCAGGTTGTGGATTACAAAACCGGAGAAATCACTGACATTGAACAGATTAATAAATATAATAAACTGATTCGGGAAATACCATTTGTCAAAAATCAGGGATATACAGTTTTAGACGGTATTTTCCTGAAAATAGAAATTAAATAATTTATATCATGGAGGAATAATATTATGAGTAAACTTATGGTCTCTGTCTCGGGAGTGCGAGGAATATTTGGTGAAACCATCAATCCCGCGATTATCCAGCACTTCGCTGCCCGGTTCGGTATTTTTTCCCAACGCGGTAAAATAATTGTCGGTCGCGATTCACGCACTACCGGTCTTGCCCTGCAAAACGCCGTTATCTCCGGTTTATTAGGTGTAGGTTGTGATGTTGTAGAGCTGGGTATTGTCTCCACACCCACCGTGCTCCTGGCTGTGGAAAATGATGCCGATGCCTGTGGCGGTATCGCCATCACGGCTTCTCACAATCCCGCCCAGTGGAATGCCCTCAAGTTCGTGGGTGCAAATGGGATGTTCCTCTTCCCTGAAAACGCTGATGATTTCCTCAATAACCTTAATCAAACTGTGGAATGGACTACCTATGACCAGATTGGCTCGCTCTCTCAATATAATAACGCCATCAATGACCACCTTGATAAAATCCTCGCTATACCATATCTGCAGCCAGATAAAATCCGCTCCTGCAAGTTCAAAGTCGTTATCGATTCTGTGAATGGTGCCGGCGGCTTGATCTCTCCTATCCTGCTTAAAAAACTCGGCTGCCAGGTTATTGAAATCAATTCCGAGCCTAATGGTCTGTTCGCCCACTCTCCGGAACCACTTAATAAAAACCTTTCCCAACTCTGCGATGCGGTTCGTGCTCATAAAGCAGATATCGGCTTCGCCACTGACCCCGATGTGGACAGGCTCAGTATTGTAGATGAAAATGGCAATTGCCTCGGTGAAGAATTCTCGCTGCTGCTGGCAGAAAAATTTGTTCTTGCCATGAATCCGGGTACTGTAGTTACCAATCTCTCATCTTCCATGGCTTCTGAAGATATTGCCGCCGAATTCGGCTCAAAGGTAGTTCGTACCCGCATTGGAGAAATCAATGTCAGCAAGAAAATGATGGAACTCCACAGCCCGATCGGCGGAGAAGGAAATGGCGGTATTATCTGCCCGGAAGTACATTATACCCGCGACGCACCTGCCGGTATTGCTCTAATCCTCGCTTATATGTCCCAAAAATCTCGCTCCGTGAGTAAACTCGCTGCTCAAATACCACACTACTACTTTGCCAAAAATAAAGTCCAGGTGCTCCCTGATCAACTCGACAGCGTTATGCAACAAGCTGAAAAACTCGCCGCTGACCTTAATACCGACCGCACTGACGGTATTAAGATCATCGCCAGCGATCACTGGATTCATATCCGTAAAAGCGGCACCGAACCTATCGTCCGCGTCTATGTTGAAAGCCCCACTCAAGCCCAAAGTGACAAGATCTGCCAGAACACCATAGATTTCCTCATAGATAATATCTAAGCCCATAAGCCGGCACTAAGGAAACCAGACTGAGCACGGCATAACATTATTTTGTTATGCCGTGCTCAGTCTGGCTAGTTTATGTTCAAGTAATAGGCAGCATATTTTTGAGGTAGGAGCGTGATATTACTGAAAAGATGTGATTATATAGTATTTAGATAGTCTTTTTTATTATATATCAGAAAGTTATGCATCCAGTTTACAAATAACAAAGGTATGTACTATATATAAATAACTTAATTATAATATTTTAACCATCAATATATTTATAAATTTATGGTTCTAACCTGAATAGTGAAATATTGGGTTTTAGCAGTTTAAACGGCTTTATAAAGGGGATAAAAAAAGTTTTTCCAGTCAGGAAAAAGAGGTAAGGCAGGCAATAATCATTAAAGCATTATTTTTCAGCCACTTAAATGGTTAGTAGCCGGAATTGTGATATTGGCATAAAAGTGAGCTAACTTATTTATATAATAAATATTTGACAGCATTTGAAAAGAGATTAAATTGACCTATGAAATAATAAGAAAAAAAGTCACTAGAAAATTAGTGAAATTTTAATGAGGAGCTTATGACAGACAATAATTATAATGCCAGTAATATTAAAGTGCTGAAGGGTCTGGAAGCAGTCCGCAAGCGTCCGGCGATGTATATTGGTGGCACCACAGAGCGAGGACTTCATCATCTGATCTATGAAGTAGTAGATAATAGCATTGATGAGGCTTTAGGTGGATATTGCGATCAGATAGACGTAATTATTCACCGGGATGGATATGCCACGATAGTGGATAATGGTCGAGGTATTCCAGTGGAGATGCACAAAGTGGAAAAGATACCTGCAGTAGAGGTTGTGATGACCGTGCTGCATGCTGGTGGAAAGTTTGATAACAAGTCATACAAGGTATCCGGCGGGCTTCATGGTGTAGGTGTATCCGTAGTGAATGCTCTTTCCGAGAAACTGGAAGTATATATCAGGAAAAACGGCAAGCGTTATTTTCAGAGGTATGCAAAAGGTATCCCCGAGACAGGGCTGGAAATACTTGAGGACGGACTGGATCCTGAAGTAACCGGCACAACTATTCGCTTTAAGCCTGATAGCAGTATATTTGAGACTACTGATTTCAGTTTTGATTATCTGAGTGTACGGTTACGGGAGCTGGCATTTTTGAATAGAGGAGTCAAGATATCGCTTTATGATGAGCGTAATGATAAAAGTCATCTCTTTAAATATGATGGTGGTATCAATGAATTTGTAATATATTTGAATGCAAATAAAAAGCCATTAGCAGCTGAGCCTTTATTCATAGAAGGCGGCAGGGATGACATCCAGTTTGAAATTTCTCTACAGTATAATGAAAGCTATCAGGAGAACATCCTCAGTTTTGCCAATAATATCAATACAATAGAAGGTGGAACACATCTTAGCGGTTTCAAGGCAGCCCTCACGCGGACAGTGAACACATATATCCGTAATGATACATCATTTAGCAAGGAAAAGGTAACACCTCAGGGCAGCGACATCCGTGAGGGACTCACCGCAGTGCTTTCAGTAAAAGTTGGTGATCCGCAGTTTGAAGGTCAGACCAAGACCAAACTGCAAAACTCAGATGTGGAAAGCGTAGTAAGTTCCGTAGTATATGAAAAGATGATGATTTATTTTGAAGAGCATCCTGCGGAGGCAAAAGCGATCTGCCTGAAAGCCCTGCTGGGCGCACGCAGCCGTGAAGCAGCCAGAAAGGCAAGAGACCTTACGCGACGCAAGTCAGTGCTTGATAGCGGCAGTCTTCCTGGTAAGCTGGCAGATTGTTCCATTCAGGATCCTTCTCAGACGGAGATATTTCTGGTGGAGGGAGATTCTGCTGGAGGTTCAGCCAAGATGGGCAGAGACCGGACATTTCAGGCGATCTTAGCTTTATGGGGCAAAATGCTGAATACTGAGAAAGCCCGGATTGACAAAGTATTGGATAACGAGAAGATACATCCCATCATCATGGCATTGGGAGCGGGAATAGGTCAGGAATTTGATATTACTAATCTGCGATATAATAAAGTGATCATTATGGCAGATGCGGACGTAGATGGTCAGCATATAGCCACACTTTTGTTAACCTTCTTTTTCCGTTATATGCGTCCTTTAGTGGAAGAGGGTCATATATATATTGCTCGTCCTCCGCTATTTTTAGTTAGTAAGGGCAAGAGCAAACGCTATGTGTATTCCATGGATGAACGAGATAAAGTAATAGAAGAATTCGGGGGTTCCAAGGGATTGCATATTCAGCGATATAAGGGGCTGGGAGAGATGAACGCAGATCAATTGTGGGAAACCACCCTTGATCCGGAGCGTCGGATACTGACAGCGGTGCGTATTAATGATGCCATAGAAGCAGATCGGATGTTTACAATTCTGATGGGTGATGACGTGGAGCCTCGGCGCGCGTTTATCGAAGAAAATGCCGTCTATGCGGAAATAGATGTTTAGGGGGATAAATGATACACGATAGATCAAGAATCGAAGCAATAGAAATTGACGAAGTATTAAAGAAAGCGTATCTGGAATATTCCATGAGCGTGATAGTATCTCGGGCACTGCCTGATGTCCGTGACGGTTTGAAACCTTCTCAGCGTAGAATTCTCTTTGCCATGCACGAATTGAATCTTACTCCGGGCAAGGGATTCCGTAAATGCGCAAAAATCGCTGGTGATACATCTGGTAATTACCATCCTCATGGTGAGCAGGTGATCTACCCTACTCTGGTGAGAATGGCACAGCCCTGGAGCTTGCGTTATATGCTGGTGGATGGGCAGGGTAACTTTGGTTCGCAGGATGGTGACCCGCCGGCTGCCATGCGTTATACAGAAGCCAGACTGCAAAAAGGCGCTGTAGATTTAATGGCTGATCTGGATAAGGATACGATAGATTATCAGACAAACTATGATGATACACGCAGGGAACCTATGGTCTTCCCTTCCAAATTCCCTAACCTGCTGGTGAATGGTTCTTCCGGTATTGCTGTGGGTATGGCAACCAATATGTCGCCGCATAATATTGGTGAAATATGTGATGCGATTATCGCTTTAGTAGATAATCCGGAAATGGAAGCTGCTGAACTGCTGGACTATATAGAAGGACCAGATTTTCCAACTGGCGGCTATATAATTGGTAAAAGTGGCATACGCGACTATTTTGAAACTGGTCATGGCAGAGTGATCTGCCGTGCCAAAGCAGGGATAGAGACCAAAATTAACGGTGCAGAAGCAATTATCATCACAGAAATACCTTACATGCTAAGCAAGACTCTTTTGATAGAAAGAATTGTGAAGCTGGTAAAAGAAAAACGAGTAGAAGGTATTTCTGATCTGCGCGATGAAAGCGGACGGCAGGGAATGCGTTTGGTGATCACTATCAAGCGAAATTATGAGGGCAATGCGGTTTTAAATAAGCTTTATAAATATTCGCAGTTGCAATCGAGTTTTAGCGTTAATAACCGCTGTCTGGTAGGTGGCATACCCAAAGTATTGAATCTTAAAGAGATGATAGAGGAATTTATAAAATTCCGCCATGAAGTGATAGTCCGCCGCACCAAATTTGAGCTTGATAATGCGGAACAACGCCTGCATATCCTGGAAGGTTTGCGGATTGCGTTGGATAATATTGATGAGATCATTGCAACTATCAGGGCATCTTCCAGCACAGCAGAAGCCAGCGCAAACCTGCAGGAGCAATTTAAACTTAGTGAAATCCAGGCGAAAGCAATTCTGGATATGCGTCTGCAAAAGCTTACAGGTTTAGAGCGTGAAAAGCTGGAAGAAGAATATACTCAGCTTCTGGCAACCGTGGAAGAATTGCGTCAGATTCTGGCAACCCGCGAATTGCGGATGGAAATCATTAAGGAAGAAACATTAGAAATCCGAAATAAATATGATGACCCCCGCCGGACAGTTATCCTGGAAGGTTCTTCAGATATAGAGACAGAAGACATGATAGCAGATGAAGATATGGTGGTAACAATTTCGCATGAAGGCTATATCAAGCGTCTTCCCATTGATACTTATCGTAATCAAGGTCGGGGAGGAAAAGGGCTTTCGGGATCAAACCTGAAGGAAGAAGACTTTGTGGAATCCATCTTTGTGGCATCCACTCATGCCTATATCCTCTTCTTTACCAATCTGGGACAATGCTACTGGCTGAAAGTGCATAAGGTACCCAAAGTAGGACGAACCGCACGCGGTAAGGCAATTATAAACCTTCTGCAAATCGGTAAAGATGAAAAGATCGAATCATTTGTGACTGTCCGTGACTTTGAACAACCCTGGTATATCACTATGGTAACTAAACACGGTATTGTTAAAAAGTCTGCTTTGGAAGCTTACAGCAGGCCTCGTGCTACAGGAATTATTGCCATTAATCTGGATGAAGATGATCAATTGATCGATTCTCAGATAACTACTGGGGATAATGATATTATTCTGGCAACCAAATTTGGTTATGCTAATAGATTCCACGAGGACGAAGTGCGTTCTGTGGGTAGAAACTCCCGCGGAGTCCGTGGTATTGGTCTGCGTCAGGATGATGAAGTAGTAGCCATGGTAATCATAAAGCGGGAAGGGACACTGCTGGCGATTAGTGAAAATGGTTTTGGCAAGCGAAGCCCGGTGGAGGATTATGGTATCACCAGACGTGGCAGCAAAGGTGTGATCACTCTGAGAACCAGTGTGCGCAACGGAAAATTGATTTCACTTATGGAAGTGGTCGATAATGATGATCTCATGATCGTCACCAAAGAAGGAATGATCATCCGGCTGAGCGTTGATAAGATTTCCGTGATAGGTAGAGCTACTCAGGGAGTGCGCCTGATCAATCTCAAGCAGGGTGATAAAGTCTATGACATTGCCCGGATCACACCAGATGATTCATCTGATGAAGATGATGATGAATCAAGTAATGAAACACCTGAAACAGAAGCAGATGAAATTATCGATGACGAAATCGAATCTGATGATGATTCTGATGATGAAATAGGTGAAAACGAAGAAAATGATGATTCAGAAGATGATACAGATACTGAAGAAGAAGAAGAAATAGTTGAAGTAGAAGAAGATGATGATGAGACGGAAGATAAGCATTCGGTAGAAAAAGATCGTCCAGCTGTTCAGGAAGAAATAGAATTTTAAGTTGAATTGAGGTAAATTATGAGATCAGTTATGAAGATGATAACCGGAATAGCATTTGTATTGCTGCTCAGCAGTTGTGCCTCGCATTATCTGCCGGTAGGCGGGCCAGGTTTAACCGTAATCAATGACGCATATCTTTATCAGGATACCGATTACGAATTAGTGGCTTTAAACCGCTACTGGGTACGTGATCCGCAAGATCTCAATGATTATTTTACCACTTTTCTGGTAACAGTGAAAAATCGCAGCGGTGAAAAACTGAATATCACTAATAAGGATTTTGCTTTACTGGATGAAAACGGTAATCAAAGCGATCCGCTCTCATTGGAACAGGTGCAAGACATCCTTTTGAATAATCAATTACAGTATCTGGTTGTAAAAAATCTGGAGGAACAGGATGAACAGAAGCTGATAACAATTCGTGATCAGACTGATACTCTGGAAGAATGGCGGCGAGCCAAACGCAACCTGATGAGCGATTCTTTCACATTTGGCGAAATCTATCCGCAGGCAAAGCGGACTGGTTATCTTTTCTTCCCGAAAGTAAATATCAAAAATGATGAATTAACCTTGATCTACCGTTCTCAGTCTCTGAAATTTAGACGCTGAGCTGGTAGCTATATTCTAAGCCCCGCCTAAGCGGGGCTTTTTTTTCTGTTCACGCTAAGTCAGATGTGCACCGCTGGGTATTTCCAAGTGGGGCGCAGATGATGACCACTACCACCTGATTTCAACGTGATGAATTTCTCGGATTAAAATTTGGAATAAATTGTTTTATCGGTCGCAGTTCTCGCCCCACTTTCAGAGTACTGCCAGCGGTGCAAGTCCTGCTTAAAAAGTGTATAATTGAAAACGAGAAGTGCAATCTAAAATTGATTTTATGAGAGCAAAATAAATTTAGCTATAATGTATTATATCTGTTATAATACTATTTTAATAGATAGTTGTCAATTTGAAGCTTGATCAGCTTCTGCGAAAAAAGTAAAAATAATGGGTAGGCATTTTACAAATCGGCGAAAAACGTAACAGATACAGGTTAAAGTCATATAATTTGGATAAATAAGCGGTTACATTAAGGTCACAAATTATTTCATCAGTGTATACATTTATTTACAAGTGTATTAGGAGGATAAAATAAGCATGAAATGTGATATTTTAAAAGATAATCTGATACAGAAAAATACATTTCGGCTAATTCTGGCAGATTTTGGGCATTAGTCATTCATTCAATGTTGATAACTCAAGAATAATAATTATGGACTGCAGGCTACATTAGAAGTAAAATAATATCACATTTAGAATACAATTTATATTTCAGACATTATTAATATTATCAGTTAATTTGTATAATTTTTACCTATAGTCATAGTATTTCAAAAGTCGTGACTCGAAACTCGAGATTAGTGGCTGGTAAACTTGACTGTTACTTCATCATAATCTGTTCGGTTTGTTCCGTTTGTCTTGATGAGCTGTAATCCAGGAGAGCTATTTGCAGATATCACTTAAGCTATAGAGTTAAGGCTGTACCCAGAATTGACTTTTTGGGACACGACACGACTAGCGAATATCATATCTGGGAAAAACGAACTCCAGCTTGTAGCTTTAAAATTATATAGCAGGAAAATCACTTTAACATAACTCTATCTTTCTATACTATAATGGACATCGTCAGCACTACGCCTGTGAGTACATCAGCAATACACATTTTACTTATTGACAGAAGTTTATGAATTTTGGGGGAAGGATGTCAGAACAATATGTATAATTCTGAATACACGTATAGGTATTTGATTGATATACATGTAATTAAGCTAGTTCTATATTGAGAATATTCACTCTTATTGAATAATATTCTTAAATAGAGCCACTTGTACGCTGTTTTAGAGCGTATGCTATGCTCCCGTCCTCCGAAATATTCACTCTTATTAACACCAGATTTCATTCTGGTGTATTGCAGGTAACAACACAAGATAATAGCTTCAGCTATTTCCTGGGAATGTAGTATTTCTCAGACAGTGTATTGTAATAATTAACTCTGATTAAAAGAAGTCACTGAAGTGACTACACATTGTTCGAACTTTATAGTTACCCCTAAATGAATGCGGGGTTAATAAGAATGTTTTTAACTTAGCTTTGTAATCCTGCATTGGGTTTAATTTCGGGTGGATGCCAGAATATATATAATTTATTTTACAGGGAAAATTAGTAAGAGAGTTTAACAAATCCCTATCTCCGCCTTGAAAACATATAATTCTGCCAAGAGTATTGATGTTGCCTGAAGAGCTTGATAAAGCAAATATGAGAAGATATCAGAAACATAAATAAATAATCCAAATATTATCATTGATTTCCGATAATGTTAACTGTATTCTGCATGGAGATGATGAGTATTGTGAAAATTTCAACCGTGTGGATAAAAATGAGACTGTTTAATCTAAGTAATTGAATTATAAAGAGCAAAATCTATATTAGGCACATTAAGTGCACATCTTTGTTAAAATAGGGTCAATATTCAAAATTGACATTTTTGCTCGAGAATGAGCATTTTATTTTTGAAC
>JAIPGP010000134.1 GCA_021735645.1 Candidatus Cloacimonadota bacterium | reverse complement strand
AGTTCAAAAATAAAATGCTCATTCTCGAGCAAAAATGTCAATTTTGAATATTGACCCTATTTTAACAAAGATGTGCACTTAATGTGCCTAATATAGATTTTGCTCTTTATAATTCAATTACTTAGATTGAACAGTCTCATTTTGAGGTACAATTTTTTCTACAATTAACTAACCGCTACGCGGTACAATACAATGTAATTCTATGGACTTGGATAAAGTTTATGATAAAAAGGTGTAATATAACAATACCAACCAATCTTACGCTGTAAGGGTTAATTATTTGTAGAAAAACATGCTCCACCACCATCTTTACCCGGTAAGGGTTAAAAAATAGTTGAAATTATTTATTACCAGGAGATATCCTTTACAGGGAATTAATTATGTTGGGGTACAATTTTTTCTACAATTAACTAACCGCTACGCGGAAAAAAAAATAACAGACTCGGGAATATGGCGTAACTCATCAGGAATACAGCAGATTTATCAATTTCAACCTGACTTACATCGGAGGTGTTAATCAATTGTTGATAAATATGTACCCTCAACCATTTTTACCCGGTACGGATTATAAATCAATTCTGGGAGGAGGAAATGAGATTTTAAGAAAATATATTGCCAAATATTCGATATAAATAAGATATTACATGTGAGGTACTATGGAAAAGAAAGAATATTTAGAAAAAATAGCTAATAGTGAGGGAGAAGAAAAATATCAGGCTATCTTGAAATATGCCTGGTTTTTACGTCAGAAAGAGCCATTGGAAAGTGCAGAGCAGGCAAAAAAAGTAATTAAGTATGCCCGGATGCATGAAAATACATATCTAGAACTAAAAGCTCTAGCATATTTATGTTATGCCTATTTTTATACCTCAGATATGGTAGAGACGAGTAGATGGGTAGATAAATTAGAAAAAATCAGCAAAAAATATGATAATAATTGTGCAAGAGGAACTGCCTATGGTATGAAATCAAGAATTGCCTTAAATCAATGCAATACTGCTGAAGCTATGGAAAATGCGTTAATTGCGTTGGATTATAATCTTAAAGATAATAATCCAAAGGCACTGACTACCAGTTATTTTGCCCTGGGGATGATCCATCTGCAAAGAGAAGAAAACACTGAAGCGGAACATTACCTGCAATTAGCTTTGCAAAATGCAGAAGAAACAAATAACCATGCTCAATACAGTATTCGAGTGAATATTGGCAATATACTATTTAATGAGCAAAAGTATGATGATGCTTTAAATGAATACCTGATCTGTCTGGAATATTTTAAAGAGCAGGATATGGTGAGTTCAATGGCATCAGTTTTACTGAATATTGGTTTATGCCACAGATTTTTAAAGAATTATGAAACTGGTTTGGAATACATGATGCAGTCATATAAGCTATTTGAAAATATGAAGAATCCTCAAAAACTGGGATTAGCTGCTAATGCAATTGCCAATATATATATAATGCAAAGCGACTGGGATAATGCTTTGAAATATCTCCAAAAAGCTGAGAGACTGGCAGAAACGCATAATTTCAAGAGTGATCTGGTCTCCTGCTATTCTAACTACGTAAAATACCATGAGAATAAAGAAGAATATGTGGAAGCAAATAATTATTTGCACAAAATACAAACCCTTAAAGACAAAATTAATATTGAGAACCATCAGGAAAAAATGTCTATTCTGGAAACTAAATACAAAACTCAGATTTATAGAATGAAAAGCGCTGAACTGAACGAGAAAAACAAGGCTGTTAGTAATCAGAATAAGCAGCTGCATGAAACACTGGGGAATCTGCAGGAGACTTACAAAAAATTGCAGATAGAGTTTCAGGAAGTTGTTAATAAGTTAAATTCTCAGGATGACCTGCTTTCCACTCAGTCCCGAATGGCTATGATGGGAGAATTGATCTCTGCAATAGCACACCAGTGGAAACAGCCTTTAAATGTGATCTGGGTGATGGCTCAAGCGATAGGTGAAGCCTGGGAATATGAAGAACTGGATGACGAATTTATGGAGAGTCAATTAAAACTGATTGAAGAACAGGTTATGTATATGAGTGAAACAGTTAATGATTTTCGAAATTACTTTAATCAGGACTATACGATTAATTTCAATGTCGCAAAGACTATCGAAAAAACGATCCACCTGGTCTCATATATCACTAATAAAAATGGAATAAATCTGGTAAGCGAACTGGATAATAAATGCAGTTTAACTGGAAATCCCAATGAACTGAGTCAGGTACTGATCAATGTGTTCAACAATGCCAGAGATGCTATCGTGGATAATGAAATTAATGATCCATATATAAAAGTGGTTCTTTCGTGTGATCCTGAATTTATTACTATCAAAGTATTTAATAAAGGGAAACACATAGAACCAGAAAATCTGGATAAAATATTTGAATCCTACTATACAACAAAAGGTAAAGAAGGTTCTGGAATAGGACTTTCTATTTGCCGCAAAATAGTTAAAAATAAGTTCGGAGGTCATATTATTGCCCGAAACCTGGATGAGGGAGTTGAATTTGAAATAAAGATGCCGATTTTATAATCTTCTACATTGATTTATTACCGAGATATATCCCTTACAGGGAAATGGTTTTGAGGGTTTTTCTTTCTACAATGATTAACCGCTACGCGGTACAATACAAAAAACAGACTTTGGGATTGGGCATAAATTAATCAGGAAACATAAAATTTATCAATATCAACCAGGCTTACACCGGAAGTGTTAATCAATTGTAGAAAAGATGCAAACCACTACCTGCTTTACTCGGTAGGGGTTATAATACAGTTTTTTTATTGTCAAAAACAGCGGCATTAGAAATTTTAAACATATTGGAGGGATAATGAAAAATTATGTTATCTTATTTATTATGCTGTTTATTTGCGTTGTGTATTGTCAGGATGTGATCACTGTGGAATTGCCGGCAGCAGATACGCTTAAACTAGAGTCTTTTGCGACCTTTAATTTTGCGGAGATCAATGAATCTTCGGCAATAGTGAAAAGCCGGCAGTGGGATGATGTGTATTGGACTTTGAATGATTCCGGTGATAAAAACCGGATATTTCCCTTTAACCGTAATGGTGAGATGTATCGGGCTCAGTGGTATAGCGAAGATCAGGGCGGGGTGTATATCGGTGATGCGGTGAATATCGATTGGGAATCAATGACTGCTGATGATGAGGGCAATCTATATATAGGAGCCTGTGGTAATAATTTAAGTGTCCGGCGTGATCTTTGTATCTATAAATTCAAAGACCCTCATCCATTGGCAACCGGCACTACGCGTTATCTGCAGAAGATAAATTTCTATTATCCTGAGCAGAGCAGCTATCCGGCACCCGAAGATGACAGCAACTATGATTGCGAAGCTATTTTCTGGGCAGAAGGAAGGCTTTTTTTATTAACCAAACACCGCAGTGATACTAATACCTGCTTATATACCCTGAACAGTATGTATTCCGAACGAGAAAATCCGGCTACTCTGCTGAGCACTTTTGATATACAGGGTGCTGTAACAGACGCTGAATGCAATGATGACGGCACCAGGCTGGCTGTGCTTACGTACTCTGCTGTCTGGGTATTTGAAGGTGAAACCGAGTACTGGTTTGAGGGAAGTGTGAAATGGCTGCCCATAAGCGGTAAACAATGCGAAGGCATCTGCTGGGATGATGATGAAACGCTAATAATCACTAATGAACAGATGGAATTATTTGAGCTGAAAACCTCAGAATTGATACAGGTGCGTTAACTTCGTTTTCTTAAGGGTATTTTTGTATCGATATATATAAACCCTAAATCCTTACTCTGTTATTTGGTCTTTATGATTTTGTTGACTCGGTGGAAGTTTCTTGCGGCTGACACCGCACACATTATCACTGATAATGTACTCCAAATCTTATCGGCGTGAGAACTCAAAGACATCCAGCTCGTAGCCGATGTTTATATATCCGGTAACTTCACGCTCTTCACCTATCGCCAGAGCCACGCGTATGGGGATCAGGGGAAATTTATACCCCAAAATGATCCCGCCTGCCCAGTCGAGTTCATCACCGATATTCCAGTTATCCGTATAACCCAGATTCAGGTTATTAACCAAAAGCTCCAGATAGAGTTTTTTATAGGGATTCATGCGCAGGGATAAACTATTGATCTTATACACAGAGGAACTGCGGTCATAGCGATGCAGCCCCAGAAAACTGTCTAAACCTCCAATATAAAACGGGTCATAGGGAACTGCCTGATCAAAATAGGAGCCGTACTCAAATTTGTAGCGAATGGATAATTTGCTTGTGAGAGGGTGCAGTAATTCAAATTTATGCAGACTTTTTTGAAACTTCACATTGTCGCCGTTTTCGCTTTTTGCCAGAGTATATTTACTGAGCAGTTTGATGCCTTTCATCCCAAAAACCAGGTCATCGAGAGTCTCAAAATAGAGCTTGACACCCCCGCCCCAGGAACGGAACCATTGCTCAGAAAGCTCGTCTGTGCCCACATCACGATAAAGCTTTTTATCATAAATAAAATTATAGAATTCCAGGATCAATGATTTTTGAAAAAATACTCCTATACCACCTGTACAGCCGGTTTCAACTGTTTGCACACTGTTCAGCTTCATGAATTCATCATCATAAGCATAAATTGGTATCTCGCTGACATAGGGAAACAGGTGGTAATAAAATCCATAATTATTACCAAAGTTTTTTACATAATCCAGACAGAATTCTGTGTTTTTACCAATATCGATTGCGCTTAGCAGTCTGGAATTAGGCTGCAGCAGATTCTTATGTTCACTCAGGAAGCGTATAGAGATATTATCCACCGTATTATAGGAAATATTCATCTTGATATAAGAACGATGTTTTTCCAGCACCTTCACAATCAGATGATAGCCATCATCTTTTCGCTCTATCACAGGATATATCATCTGGAATAAATTAGTATTATAAGCATTCTTGAAGGCACGGCTGATCTGGTTTCTGCTGTAGCTGTGATTTTCTTCCAGATTAAGGTAACTCAGTATTTCTGCTTTTTTAAGATACTCATTTCCTCTGATCTCTATTTTACGCAGGTTTATCCGGGAGGCTACACTCTCTTTAGGTGCTTGCCTGGTTTGACGTCGCGGCAGACCGGCAAGCTCGGGCAGAGCTGCTCTGGCAACTCTTTCACCGGCTGCAATGATCTCTTCGATGGCATCAATTCTCAGCATACTATATTCAGATAGATCAGGCTCAATCAAAATATCGCAATCAGACATACTGGTTTCTATATTGGTCTGCATGGCAACACCGGCAGTTTGCTCCAATACGTCCAGAATTCCTGTGATCTCTGCGGATTCTTTGAGTGGAGAGCTTGTTTTGATGCCAATCACAATATCTGCTCCCATCTCCCGCAAAGGAGCAGCCGGCAGGTTCATCAAAATTCCACCATCTATATATATACTTTCATTCAGTTTAAAAGGCTGGAGAAGTGTGGGAAAACAGAAAGAGGCAAATATCACTTCATGCAGATGACCACGGTCAAATACTTCTGGTACGCCCCGTAAGATATCGGTAGCTGGTATGCGTAAGGGGATTCTCAGCTTGTCAAAGTCCACACAGTCACAATTGTCCCAGGTAAGTTTGAATAATTCATTGATAATAGAATTACCGGGTATCACGCCTTCAGGAAGAACTGGAGTCAGGTTCTGCAGTTTAAGAGCTAGATTGCTTTCATCCTGCCAGTGCTTAAAACTGATCAGCTTATCGCTGCGACTCACCTGGTCATTAGCCAACGAATTCCAATCCATTTTCAGGACTATTTCTTCGATTTGCTCTCCACTCAAACCGCAGGCATAAAGACTGGCGATCAGTGCACCTGTGCTTGTTCCTGCTATCTGATCTATCTGAATGCCTTCTTCATCAAGCACCTTAAGCACCCCGATATGAGCAAATCCGCGCGCACCCCCGCCAGAAAGCGCTAAACCAGTTCCAGCTCCATATATTAGTATGGAACTAACCAGCATGATTAATATTATTATATGTTTCTTCATTTATTTACCCTAATGAATATCGAATTAAAAACTAAGGGGTTTTTAGGCAATAAAAAAAATCTCCCAGATTAATTCTTATGTAGCTTAATCATCCTTGATTAAGTGATTTGATGTAGCTTAATCATCCTTGATTAAGTGATTTGATGTAGATTAATCATCCTTGATTAAGTGATTTAATGTAGCTTAATCATCCTTGATTAATCATTTCTTAATGGTCAATCAGGGATGATTGACCTACATAATAATCCCAATCCTCCCAATGTTCCACAAGCCCGGCTTTCACTGGGTTATTCTTAATATAATTAACCTGATAATTATAATCTTTATCATCCCGAATAGCGTGATCATAATGTCCATGCTGCCAGAATTGCCCTTTTCTACCCAATATTTTATTACATTCGTTGGCAGTGTAACCTTTAAAAGAATGCATTATTTCCGCAATTGAAAGCCACCTGTCATCCTTCATGCAAGGTTCCAAAATCAAGTGGAGAT